>NZ_JBEZKL010000005.1:0-150081 GCF_040704695.1 Streptomyces sp. NPDC048411 | reverse complement strand
AGCTGCAAGGCGGAGGAGGGAGGCAACGCGGAGCGTTGTTGACTGACGACAACGCCGCAGATGTGCGTGCCCAGCCCCGCGACGCCGCCTCCCATTTGCCGGTCGGTCTAAGACCCTCAGAAGCCGGGCGGCTCGGTGTACGTACCCCACTCGTCCCGCAGGACCCCGCAGATCTCACCGAGCGTCGCCTCGGCCCTGACGGCGTCCAGCATCGGTCCGATCATGTTCGAGCCGTCACGGGCGGCGGCCAGCATCGCGTCCAGTGCCGACTTGACCCGTGCGTCGTCGCGGGCCTCCTTGCGGCTGCCGAGCACCCGGACCTGCTCGCGCTCGACCTCGTGGCTGACCCGCAGGATCTCGAGATCGCCGGTGACCGAGCCGTGGTGGACGTTGACGCCGACGACGCGCTTGTCGCCCTTCTCCAGCGACTGCTGGTACCGGAACGCGGACTCGGCGATCTCGCCGGTGAACCAGCCGTCCTCGATGCCGCGCAGGATGCCGGAGGTCATGGGCCCGATGGGGTGCTGCCCGTCCGGGTGCGCCCTGGTGCCGCGCTCCTTGATCCGGTCGAAGATCTTCTCGGCGTCGGCCTCGATCCGGTCGGTCAGCTGCTCGACGTACCACGAACCGCCCAGCGGGTCGGCGACGTTGGCGACGCCGGTCTCCTCCATCAGCACCTGCTGGGTGCGCAGGGCGATCTCCGCCGCCTGCTCGGACGGGAGCGCGAGGGTCTCGTCGAGGGCGTTGGTGTGCAGCGAGTTGGTGCCGCCGAGGACGGCGGAGAGCGCCTCGACCGCGGTCCGTACGACGTTGTTGTACGGCTGCTGGGCGGTCAGGGAGACCCCGGCGGTCTGGGTGTGGAAGCGGAGCCACTGCGCCTTGTCGGTCTTCGCCCCGTACACCTCCTTCATCCAGCGGGCCCAGATCCGGCGGGCGGCGCGGAACTTGGCGATCTCCTCGAAGAAGTCGAGGTGCGCGTCGAAGAAGAAGGAGAGACCGGGGGCGAAGGTGTCGACGTCGAGCCCGCGGGAGAGGCCGAGCTCCACGTAGCCGAAGCCGTCGGCGAGGGTGTAGGCGAGCTCCTGCGCGGCCGTCGCCCCGGCCTCGCGGATGTGGTAGCCGGAGACCGAGAGCGGCTTGTACGCGGGGATGTCGCGCGCGCAGTGCTCCATCAGGTCGCCGATGAGGCGCAGATGGGGTTCGGGCTGGAAGAGCCACTCCTTCTGCGCGATGTACTCCTTGAAGATGTCGGTCTGGAGCGTGCCATTGAGCACCCCCGGGTCGACGCCCTGGCGCTCGGCGGCGACCAGGTACATGCAGAAGACGGGGACGGCGGGTCCGCTGATCGTCATGGATGTCGTGACGTCGCCGAGTGGGATGTCCTTGAAGAGGACCTCCATGTCGGCGGCGGAGTCGATGGCGACACCGCAGTGCCCGACCTCGCCGAGCGAGCGCGGCTCGTCGGAGTCGCGGCCCATCAGCGTCGGCATGTCGAAGGCGACGCTGAGCCCGCCGCCGCCCGCGGCGAGGATCATCTTGTACCGCTCATTGGTCTGCTCGGCGTTCCCGAAGCCGGCGAACTGGCGGATGGTCCAGGTACGGCCGCGGTAGCCGGTCGGGTAGAGACCCCGGGTGAAGGGGTACTCGCCGGGCCAGCCGATCCGCTCGAATCCCTCGTACGTGTCCCCGGGGCGGGGCCCGTACGCGGGCTCCACCGGATCCCCGGAGAGCGTGGTGAAGTCCGCGTCACGCTTGCGGGCCTTGTCGTAACGGGCCTGCCAGCGTCGGCGGCCTTCCTCGATCGCGTCAGCGTCCATGGACCCCAATTTACTAGGACGTCCTAGTAAATGTCGATGACAAACCGCCCGGTGCTTCGCACGGGGCGGTTCGGGTCAGGCTTTGGCTGTCACCGGGGAGCCGTCCGCGATCAGCGGCTCGACCTCCTGGACGACCTTGCGCTCGACGAAGAACGCGGCCGTCGGGATCGTGCCGGAGATCAGCACCCAGAGGAGCTTGCCGAGTGGCATCTTCGCCTTGGAGCCCAGGTCGAAGGCGAAGATCAGGTAGATGATGTACAGCACACCGTGGATCTGGGAGACGACGAGCGTCAGTCCCGCACCGGTGTCGAAGCCGTACTTGAAGACCATGCAGGTGCAGAGCACCAGCAACATGACGGCGGTGACGTAGGCCATCACCCGGTACCGGGTCAGCACACTGCGTTTCATGACGTCGAGCGTAACCGGGCACCGGGGGCGATCTTGCAGCGGGCCAGGGTGCGCGCGGCGCTACTTCTCCTCGAAGTCCTTGGCCGCGATCCGCAGTGGGCGCAACAATGCGAAGATCTCCGCGCACTCCTCGGCGTCGTACACCCCGAGCCCGAACTCCATGTCCATCAGGTCGCGGGTGGCCGCCTCGACGACCTCCCGGCCCTTGGCGGTGATCGAGGCGAGGGTGCCGCGGCCGTCGTTCGGGTTGGGGCGCTTGTCGACCAGACCGGACCTGACCAGCCGGTCCACGGTGTTCGTGACGGAGGTGGGGTGGACCATCAGCCGCTCGCCGATCTTGGACATCGGCAGCTCACCGGCCTTGGAGAAGGTGAGCAGCACCAGTGCCTCATACCGCGCGAAGGTCAGTCCGTACGGTTTGACGACCGCGTCGACCTCGGCGAGCAGGATCTGCTGCGCACGCATGATCGAGGTGATCGCCGCCATCGAGGGGACGGGACCCCAGCGCTGCTGCCAGAGTTCGTCGGCGCGGGCGATGGGGTCGAACGAAAGACTGAGCGGCTTCGGCACGGGATCGACCTTACCCACTGGTCATATGCTGGTCAGCCCCGTCTCGGAGTTCGGTCCGAGGACCGTGCACGGGTTCCGTGCTCCTGACCTCGCGGACGAGGACGAGCGTGCACACCGTACCGACCACAGCGGCCCCGGCGACCGCCTGATGTACGGGGACGAATTCGGCGGCGAGCCCGGCGAGGGCCATGCCGATGCCCTGGACCGTCATCAGCCCGGCGGTGAGCAGGGTCATGGCCCGGCCCCGCAGCTCCTCCGGGACGGCGTCGACGAACCACTGGTCGAGGCCGATGACGTACGCCGCCCCCACCCCGGCCAGCACGAGCGCGACAACGCTCAGCACCATGCCGGGACGGAACCCGTACAGCACGAGGGGCAGCAGCCCCGCGGCGGCGACCGGCAGCACGATCCTGGAGCGCAGGCGCGGGGCGAGCGCCGCGCCCACGTACAGCTCGGCACCGATGTGACCGACCGGCATCGCGCACATGAGGAGTCCGAGCGCGGCCGGGCCGACACCGATCTCGTCCGCGTACGGTGCGGCGAGCGCCTCCGGTGCCACGACGAACATCGCCGGCAGCCAGAAGAGCAGCATCAGCGCGCGGATCCTGCGGTCGGCGAGGACGGTACGGGCTCCGGCGAGCGAGTCCTTGAGCAGGGCGCCGCCTCCGTCACCGCCGCTCCGTGCGGGCCGGTTGCGGGTGCCGAAGCGGAGCAGCGCCGCCGAGCAGAGGAAGGTCCCGACGGTGATCGTGATCGCCCCGCGCGCGGAGACCGCGGCGAGCAGCACACCGCCCACCCCGAAGCCGATCAGCAGCGCGCTCTGCGAGACGATCCGCAGCAGGGAGCGGCCCAGTACATAGAGATCACCCTCGCCGAGGATGTCGGTGAGCGCGGCCATACGCGTCCCGGTGAAGACGGGCGACACGGAGGCGACGAGACAGCGCAGCGCGAGGAGCCCGCCGACAGGGGTGCCGGGCAGCACCATGACGGCGACACAGCCCGCGCAGATCAGATCGCAGGTGACCAGGACCCGGCGAGCGGGGTAGCGGTCCGCGACCCCGGCGAAGAGCGTGCCGCCGACGAGGTACGGGAGGAAGCCGAGCGCGAAGGTGAGGGCGCTGAGCAGGGGCGAGCCGGTGAGGTCGTAGACGAGCACGGTGAGCGCGAGCTCGCTGACGACGACGCCGAGAAGGGAGAGCAGGTGCGCGGCGAAGACGGCACGGAACTCCCGTACGGCGAAGACGGCGCGGTAGCCGCGGGGGGTGCCGGGGTCCGGGGCGGAAGCCGGAGCCCGGAGCGCGGGCGACGGGTTCGGGTCAATGGGGTCGGCGCGCTCCGGGAACGGGGCCGGGGACGGCGCCGCTCCTGCGGGACGGACGTTCGCGGCGCGGCATGCGGCTGACGGGTCCTGGGGTGAGGGGCCCGTCGGGCCGCTCGGGGGGTCCACCGCATCACGGGGGCTGCCCGCCGGGGCGGGGCTGTTGCTCGGCATGGACGCAGCGTGGAGGAGCGTGGCCCGCACTCCATAAACTTTCGGCTGACACCGAATCTTCGCGAGGTGCGCCGATGCCGTTCCATCTGCATTTCGACGAGAGCGATCTGCTGCGCTGCAGGTTCGCCCTCTCCCCGCTCTGGGAGACGCAACAGGCGGTACGCACCCTTCTGCGCCCCGGGAACCACGGCTACCACGAGCCGTGGCTGCGGCGCATCCGGAGCGCCGCCGCGGGGCTGGACCTCGGGCCGCTGTGGTCGTTGATGCCGGAGGGCGGGCACAATCCGGACTTTCTCAGCCCGCCACCGCTCGGGCCCTACGCCTCGTTCGAGGAGGAGATCGCCGGGGTACGCGCCATCGCCCCCGAGCTCGTCCGTGAGGATCTGGCGCTGACGCTCGCGTGTGTGCCGGGGGCGCTGGACTCCCCCGCCGGACGGGCGATGCTCGACGACCCCGCCCGCGCGCAACGGGAGCTGTCCGCGCTTCTGGAACAGGCGTGGCGGGTCCTGGTCGAGCCGGACTGGCCGCGGCTGCGCGCGTTGCTGGAGGCGGACATCGCGTACCACTCGCGCCGGCTCGCGGCGGTCGGCTTCGCTCGGCTGCTCGGTGAGTTGAGTCCTCAGCTGAGCTGGACGGACTCGACGCTCACGCTCGTCGGGATGCGGGGTCGGCACTCCCGGGTGCTCGGTGGGCAGGGCCTTGTCCTGATGCCGAGCGTCTTCGCCTGGCCGGATGTGGTCAGCGGGTACGAGCCGCCCTACCAGCCTGCGGTGATCTATCCGGCGCGCGGCATCGGTGGCCTGTGGACGGAACCCGCCGACCGTACGCCGCAGACGCTCGCGCGGCTGCTCGGGCGGGCGCGGGCCGATGTCCTGTGCATGCTCGACGAACCGGCGGGGACGAGCGCCCTCGCCCACCGGCTCGGCCTCGCGCCGTCCTCCGTGTCGGAACATCTGTCGGTGCTGCGGGCGGCGGGGCTGCTGACCTCGCGGCGATATGGGCACCAGGTGCTGTACGAGCGGACGCCGCTCGGGATCGCGCTGGCGGTGGAGCCCGAAACGCACCCCGGGTGACGGAGACCCCCCTCGCCGTGCGGCGCGGGGGGTCTCCGGTGATGCGCAGAGGCGTCAGCCGGCGAGGTACCGCTCGACCGTCTCGACCTTGGAGGTCAGACCGTCGGTGACACCGGGCCGGATATCGGCCTTCAGTACGAGGGAGACACGTCCGGCGCGGGCCTCGACGGCCGCGACGGCGCGCTTGACGACGTCCATGACCTCGTCCCACTCACCCTCGACGGAGGTGAACATGGCGTCCGTGCGGTTGGGCAGCCCCGACTCGCGGACGACCCGGACGGCATCGGCGACGTACTCGCCGACATCCTCGCCGACCCCCAGCGGACTGACGGAGAAGGCGACGATCACGCGCTGACCACGCCTTCCCGGCGGGCACGGGCGGCGATGACCCCGTCGGCCTCGTAGCGCTTGAGGATCTTGTCGCCGTACAGCCCGCCGAACGGCAGCAGCGCCAGCAGGAAGAAGAACGCGACGCGCTTGAACGGCCACTTGGCCTTGGACCAGACGTCGAGCAGCAGGACGGCGTAGATCACGAAGAGCACGCCGTGCAGGATGCCGAGCGGCATCATCAGGAAGTCGATGTCCGAGACGCGGCTGAGGATCGAGCCAAAGATGATCAGCGCCGGGAAGGAGAGCGCCTCGGGGATCGAGATGAGGCGCAGCCGGTGCAGGGCGGTAGCGGTCTTGATGTCCACGAGGGCACCTTCGGTGGGAGGGTCGTCACAGCTTGTGAATACAGGCACAAGCGTGTCCCATTGTGGCATCGGCCCCTACCGGGCCCGGGGGCGGGGGCCGGTTGACACTCCGGGGAACGTATCGGCGCAAATCAGGGTCGGCTCAGGGTCCGGATAGGCCCACAGACCCTGTCGGGCTGGGCCCCCTCCCGCTACCGTCACCCGGGTGGCAATGTTCCGACTCCAAGGCAGCAAGACGCTCGCCGTCGATCTGACCGGCGACGCCGTCAAGGCGAAGAACGGCTCGATGGTCGCGTACGACGGCCGGATGGCGTTCAAGAAGATGACCGGCGGCGGTGAGGGCATCCGCGGCATGGTGACCCGCCGGCTGACCGGCGAGCAGATGACCGTGATGGAGGTGAGCGGGCAGGGCACCTGCTACTTCGCCGACCGCGCGAGCGAGATCAACCTCGTCTCACTGCGTGGCGAGAAGCTCTACGTGGAGGCGAGCAACCTGCTCTGCGTCGATGCCGGGCTGCGCACCGGCACCACCTTCACCGGACTGCGCGGCGGGGCGACCGGCAACGGCCTGTTCACCACCACCGTCGAGGGCACCGGCCAGGCGGCGATCATGTCGGACGGTTCGGCCGTGGTGCTGCGGGTGACCGCCCAGTACCCGTTGTCCGTCGACCCCGGCGCGTACATCGCCCACCAGGGCAATCTGCAGCAGCACTTCCAGTCCGGGGTCACCTTCCGAACGCTGATGGGTGAGGGCTCGGGCGAATCGTTCCAGATCAGATTCGAGGGCGAGGGACTCGTCTACGTGCAGCCGAGCGAGCGGAACACCATCGGGGGCGATGTCTGATGCCGTTCCGCGAGATCAACTCGAAGATGGTCGAGGCGACGGTGGTCCCCGGCCAGAAGATGTTCAGCCAGCGCGGCGCGATGCTCGCGTACCGCGGCGAGGTGTCGTTCACCCCGAACATCCAGGGCGGCCAGGGCGGCGTGATGTCGATGATCGGCCGCCGGATGGCCAATGAGGCGACGCCGCTGATGACCGTCGAAGGCAGCGGCACGGTGATGTTCGGCCACGGCGGCCACCACATCCAGGTCATCAACCTGGCCGGCGACACCCTGTACGTGGAGGCCGACCGGCTGCTCGCCTTCGACGGGACGCTGCAGCAGGGCACGATGTTCATGGGGTCGCAGGGCGGGGTCATGGGCATGGTGCGCGGCCAGGTGACCGGGCAGGGCCTGTTCACCACGACGCTGAAGGGCCATGGCGCGGTCGCGGTGATGGCTCACGGCGGGGTGATCGAGCTGCCCATCACGCCGGGCCGCGAGGTGCATGTGGACCCGCAGGCCTATGTCGCCCACCACGGCGACGTACGCAACAAGCTCTCCACCGCGCTCGGCTGGCGCGACATGGTGGGGCGCGGCTCCGGCGAGGCGTTCCAGCTGGAGCTGAGCGGCAGTGGCGCGGTGTACGTCCAGGCGTCGGAGGAGAAGCTGTGAGCACGCCCGTGATCTTTGACCCGATGACGCTGCCGTCGGACGACAACGTCAATGCGTACACCTTCTGTGTGGAGCTCAAGGGGAGCCAGTGGTTCCTGCAGAAGGGCAAGATGATCGCCTACTACGGGCGGATCGAGTTCAACGGCATCGGCCACGGACGCTTCGAACGGCTGATCCGGACGAGCTTCCACTCGCCGCTCCACGCGAGCGACTGGGTGGTGGCCGAGGGCAGCGGCAAGATGCTGCTCGCCGACCGGGCCTTCGACGTCAACTCGTACGACCTGGACGACGGGAACCTGACGATCCGGTCCGGCAACCTCCTCGCGTACCAGCCGACGCTGGCACTCAAGCAGTCGATCGTGCCGGGCTTCCTGACCCTGATCGGCACGGGCAAGTTCGTGGCCGCGTCCAATGGCCCGGTGGTCTTCATGGAACCGCCGCTGCGGGTCGATCCGCAGGCCCTGGTGGGCTGGGCGGACTGCCCCTCGCCGTGCCACCACTACGACCATGGCTACATGACGGGCGTGATGGGCGGTCTCCGGTCGCTGACCGGGATCGGCGGGACCTCGGGCGAGGAGCACCAGTTCGAGTTCGTCGGTGCGGGTACGGTGCTGCTCCAGTCGACCGAGGTCCTGATGGCGGAGCAGCCGACGGGGGCGACGCCGCAGCAGGCAGGGGTCCCGGGTGGCGGTGCGGGTCAACCTGGCGCCACCCCCCGTCTGCCCGGCCAGCTGGGGGACCTCCAGCGTCGCTTCGGTTTGTGAACGGTAGTCTGCGGAGCGTGACGTCGAACGCCTGCGCCCAGCGCTGGAGCCGGTTCCTGAGCCGTTTCCGGAACCGGCGCCCCGGGCCGGTTCCGGGCGTCGCAGCATTAACTTCGTCCGGCTTTCAACTTATTAGGTAGAATCCACATATGGAGACCGAGACGGCCACCCGGTGGCTGAGCGACGCGGAGCAGTGCGCCTGGCGCACCCACCTGGACGTCAGCAGGCTGCTGATGCACCAGCTGGAGAAGGACCTCCAGCCGTTCGGCCTGACCAACAACGACTACGAGATCCTGGTGAACCTCTCGGAGTCGGAAGACCAGCGCATGCGGATGAGCGACCTGGCCGCGTCCACACTGCAGTCCAAGAGCAGGCTCTCGCACCAGATCACCCGCATGGAGACGGCAGGGCTGGTCCGCCGGGAGAACTGCGAATCCGACCGGCGCGGTCTGTACGCGGTGCTCACGGAGACGGGCGCGGAGACGATGGAGAAGGTCGCGCCGCACCATGTCGCATCGGTACGCAAGCACTTCATGGACCTCTTGACGCCGGAGGCACTGGCGGACCTGCACGCGGCGCTGACACCGGTCGCGGAGCACTTGCGGGGGCGGCGCGGCAAGCCGTAGCGCGCCCTGGGCGCGCGTGCGGGGCAAGCCGTTGCACGGGGTGCGGGCTCTGCCCTCCGGGAGGGCACTGGGATCCGGTCGCCGGTGCGCTGCGAGACCTCCTTGCGGACCAGCGCGCCCGGGTCCACCAGGGTGTTCCCCGGCCACTCCCCCGCGTCCAGCCGGGCCGACGCCTGGAGTCGTACCGTGTCGGCGGCCGCGCCGGGCAGGTCCAGCGGCTCCCGGTCCCGCTCCGCGCGGCGGTGGACGCGGCACTGCGCGCGGTGCCCGGCACGGTCACCTCGATCGAGCTGGACGACACCGTCGGCCGGAGCGGCGCGCTGTGCCGGGAGGTCGGCATCACGGGCAAGGACGGCAACCGTCACGAGCTGAGCGTGGCCGCGAAGACCGCCGAGGTCACCACGGACCGCTCGGACGACGACCGGCACAGGGCACCCGCGACGACGACTGATCCGGCTCTCCTCCCGCCCGGCGTCCCTGTCGGTCAGGGGGCGTATCCCGACAGGACCGTGCCGTCCTTGAAGGTGAGAAACACGAGGTCCCCGACGGCGAGCAGATCCGGCCCGCTCGCGCCCGGCCCGGTGGCGGGCCACCCGGTGTACGACTTGACGTTCTCCGGCTCGCCGTCGGCCAGGCCGAAGGCGCCCACCCCCTGGCGCTCGGCAATCAGCACCCGAGAACCCGCGAGGGACGGTTCGCCGCCCAACTCGTCGAGGGTCTCGTACGTCGTCCACTTCCGCTGCCCGTCGGTCAGCCCGTAGGCGTAAGCGTGGTCGTCGTCGGAGACCACCACGGTGTCGTCACCGACCAGGGCCGGCGAGTGGGTGGACGTGATCTCTTCGGCGAGTGTGCGGGGCCGCCCGGGCCGGGTCACATCGTCCATGACGAGCAGGCCGGTCATTCCCCTGCAGACCAGACGGCGGCCCCTCAGCACCGGCCCCCGGCAGGGGAAGTCGGCGGCCGTGAGCCGCTGTTCCACGGTCCCCTTCGCCCCGTCAAAAACCCGGGTGTCATGACCCACCACGACCAGCCGTCCGTCATCGGCGAGCAGACTGAACCGCGGGTCGGTGAAGTCCTTGCTCCACAACTCGCCGCGGTCGCCGGTCAGTCGGCGGGCGATCAGTTTGCCCGTTCCGGCGCCGTTGGCACGGGCGACGTAGTACAGAGTATCGCCGTCCTGGGCGGCACCCGCGCCCACGGAGCCGTCGGGCAGCACCGAGCGCCACAACTCCCGGCCGTCCGTGATCCGGTAGGCGACCAGCGCCTGACCGACGAAGGCGTACACCGTCCCGGAGGCGAACCCGGCCACGGCCGAACCGGTCGCCCCCGCCTGCCCCTTCGGGGCCTGCCAGCGCCGGGTTCCGTCGGCCGCGTCGAGTGCGGTGATGCCCTGACTGCCCGCACAGAACAGCGTCGACTCGGCAAAGCTGCACCCGCCCTCGACCCCGTCGATCGTGGACTTCCACGCCTTCCAGCCCACAGGCCGGACGGAGGCATCGGTGGCAGCCTCGCCGAAGTCACCGGTACGTCCGCCGTCGGCCCGCGGAATCGCCCGTACCGTGCTGCGCACGGCCGCCGGGGACGGACCGGCCGTGGGACCGGTGGCACCCGAGCCGCCTCCGGTGCCCTTGTCCGGCGGGAAGAGACCGGGCCACAGCACATAGCCGAGGAGCAGACACGCCGTCACCGCAACGGCCGCCAGCGCCACCGGGAACGCCCTGCGGCGACGCCCCCGCCCCGGGACGGTCCCGGAAGGGGGCACCGGTGTCGGCGGGCGGTCCGGAACCGGGGGCACGACGGCCCTGGGCGGAGCCGCGGCGAGGCAGTCCCGGGCCGCCTGTTCGTATCCGGCCAGTTGTTCCTGTACTCCTGCCGGCCAGGGGAACGTCGGGGTCGACGGCCGCCCGCGGAGCAGCAGTCCGGCCAACTGCCCCGGCGTCGGGCGGTCCTCCGGGCGCGCATGCAGGCACTGGGCGATCACTTCACGCAACTGCGGTGGTACTCCTGAGAGTTCCGGCTCTCCCTGCGCGATCCGGAAAATCACCGCTGCCATGTCGGAGTCGTCGAAGGGCCCCCGTCCACTGGCCGCGAAGGCGAGCACCGCCCCCAGACAGAACACGTCCGAGGCGGGCACGAGTGCCCGGGAGCCGTTGACGTGCTCCGGCGAGATGTAGCCGGGGCTGCCGACCACGACGCCGGTCCGGGTGAGCTGGGTGGCGTCGAAGGCCTGGGCGATCCCGAAGTCGATCACCTTCGGCCCGTCCGGGCCGAGCAGGACATTGCCGGGCTTGAGGTCGCGGTGGAGGACGCGCACGGCATGCATGTCGGCGAGGGCGCGGGCCAGATCGGCGCCCATGGCCCGGACCACCGGCTCGGGCAGCGGGCCGCCGCGGGTGACGGCCTCGGCCAGTGAGGGTCCGGGGACGTACTCGGTGGCCAGCCAGGGCGGTCGCCCCGACGCGTCGCCGCCGACGAGCGTCGCGGTGTACGCGCTGCGCACCGCGCCCGCCGCGTCGATCTCCCGGCGGAACCTGATCCGGAAGCCGTCGTCGAGGTCGAGATCGGCCCGCACCGTCTTCAGCGCGACGAGCCCGCCTTCCGGTGCGCCGCTCTGCCGGGCCAGATACACCTCGCCCATACCGCCCGCGCCGAGCAGCCCGAGCAGCCGGTACGGGCCGATGTGCCGGAGCGGTCCGGCGGGGAGCGGTTCGATCACCGGTGACGCATCCTCATTCCGGCAGCGGCACGGAGAGTGCCGTGCCGTTGTCAAAGAACACATGCACGACGCCACCGGCCGGCACGACATACGGGGGAAGGAGGTCGAGATCGTACGAGTAGCCGGTCGGCGCCAGGTCGTAGGGCGGTGGGACGGACGGGCCGGGAGCCCCCTTGAGCGCGGTACGGCGCAGCTTCCCGGGTGTTCCGTCCTTGTCCAGCTTCACCGAGTAGAGCGTGGACGTGTCCGCCCACACCACCGTGCCCGCATCGATCAGCGGGTTGGAGACCGGGTTGAGGCGCCCGCCGGAGAACGTCTCGGTGACCGGATACCGGCCCAGGGTCCGTCCGCTGTCCAGACTCACCAGCACGATCTCCGGCCGGACGCCCGCCGGGTCCGGCCGACCCATGTTCGTCCCACCACGGCGGAAGGCGATCACCCGTCCGTCGATCGCACCTGCCTTCAGGGACATGACCACCTTCGGGTCCACCGCCTGCCGGCCGGCGTCGGCGAGCGACGGAGTCCTGAGGCGGTGGACGATGAGGTTGTAGGCGTAGCCGTTCCTACGCTGTTCGGAGGTGAAGGAGGAGCAGTAGAGGAAGGAGCCCTGCACATGGGCGTCCTCGCATTCCCCCGCCCCTGCCCTGCCGGCATCCGCCTGACCGAGCACCTTGCCGTCCTTGGCCCGGAACGCCTTGATGCCGTCGTGGCCCAGCGCGTAGAGCACGCCCTTCACCGTGGCGAGCGGCCAGTAGTTGCGTGCTTCGGCCTTCGAAATGTCCTTCGGGGCAAGGGGTGCGGTCCACTTGCGGTCGCCGGTCTTCATGTCGAAGGCGGCCAGTTGGGACCCGTACGAAGTGGTGGTCGTGGAGGCGAAGACGAGTCCGTCGGAGACGACCGGCCTGCTCTCGATGGTGTGCGCTCCGCCCGCGCGCTGCTGCCAGCGGGTTTCACCGGTGGCCGCGTCCACCGCGAGAAGCCGGTCACCGCTCGCCATGAACACCGTGTCCCCGTACGCGGTCGGACGGCTGGAGTCGGACGGCATGAAGAACTGTCCGGTGGGACTCACTCCGGCCCCGACTGCCTCCTCCTGGGTGTCGAAGCTCCACAGCTTCCGGCCGTCCACCGCGGACAGGGCCTGATAGGCACCGGCGGTGTCGCGGCAGACCACGACCGTGCTGTTGGCCGTGCAGCCGAAGGGCCCGTTGCTGCCGGTCGAGGACTTCCAGGGCTTCCAGTCCTTCGGACGGACCTCCCGGCCGTACGGAACAGTTCCGGAACCGTCCGGGCCGCCCTGGTCGTCCACCCCGGCGACCATCACTGTGTTCCGCGCCGGACTGCCGCCCGGGGATGTGGTGTTGGTGTCGCCGTTGCGGTCCCGAAGCGCCAGGAGTCCGCCGGTCGCCGCGCCGCCGATGACGAGCAGGGCCAGGGACGCCATCAGGGCGCGGCGGCTGCGTCGGGGCGGTTCCGGCCGGGCAAGGCCGGGGCCCTGGGTCTCCACCATATGCAGGCCCGGCGCGAAGTCGGTTCCCTGCGTGGGCAGTTGAGCAATCGGGATGCGGCTGCCGGTGGCCGCCTCGGTCGGCGTGTAGCCGGGCAGCAGCGGTCCGTCGAGGGCGCGGACCCGGGCCAGTTCCCTGCCGTACTCGGCGATGTGCTGCCGCACCGGCTCAAGCCACTGCTGCGCTGCGCCCGGGGCGAGCCGCTCGGCGAGTACGGCGGCGGTGGGGCGGTCGGCGGGGTCGGCGGCCAGGCAGTCGGCGAGTACGGCGCGCAGCGTGTCCGGTACGCCTTCGAGATCGGCCTCGACGTACTTGACCCGGTAGAGCACGGCGGCGACCGGCCCGTCGCCGAAGGGATCGCGGCCGGTGGCGGCGAAGCAGAGCACGGATGCGAGACAGAAGACGTCGGAGGCAAAGGTGACGCGCCCGCTGCCCGCCACGTGTTCCGGGGACATGAAGGAGGGGCTGCCGACCATCCGGCCGGTGGTGGTCAGCGGGGTGGCGTTGCCGTCCCGCGCGATCCCGAAGTCGATGACCCGCGGACCGTCCTCGGCGAGCATCACGTTGCCGGGCTTCACATCCCGGTGCACGACCCCGGCCGCATGGACGGCCGCGAGCGCGCGGGCGAGCCCGGCGCCGAGCATCCGCACCTCGCCCTCGTCCATCGCGCCGGCCCGGCGGACCGCGGCGGACAGGGTAGGCCCGGCCACGTATCCGGTGGCCAGCCAGGGCACTTCGGAGTCCGCGTCCCCGTCGAGCAGCGGGGCGAGGAAGGGGCTGGTGACGGAGCGGGCGACCGCGATCTCGCGGCGGAAACGGTGACGGAAGCCGGGGTCCTGCGCCACATCGCGGCGCACCGTCTTGAGGGCGACGGGATCCCGGCCGCCGCCCGGGTCTCCGAGGAAGACCTCTCCCATGCCGCCCGCGCCGAGCCGGGCCCGAATCTCATACGGTCCGATCCGTCTGGGCGAGTCCTCACGCAGCGGCCCCAGCATGTGTCGCTTCCCCCCGGTGTGCATGACACGTGTGGTATGTCATCCTGCCACGCGCCGATCACGGCCCGCGCAGGGCAGCGGTGCGGACGGCTCACCCGAACGGCTGACGAGGGCGAGCGGGCGAGGGGCGGCCCGCACGCCGCCCCTCGCCCCCGGTATCCGCCTGTCAGGACTCGCCCGTGATCCCCGCCACCAGTTCGTCCGCCGCCGCGTACGGGTCCAGGCGGCCCGCCACGATGCGTTCGGCCAGGGCGCCGAGGCGGCGGTCGCCGTGCAGGTCGCCGATGCGTTCGCGGAGTCTGGTGACCGCGATCGTCTCGACCTCGCCGGCCGCGCGCGCCATGCGGCGCTCGGTCAGGACGCCGTGCTCCTCCATCCACGCCCGGTGCTTCTCCAGCGCCTCGACGACCTCGTCGATGCCCTCGCCCCGGGCGGCGACCGTCTTCACGATCGGCGGCCGCCAGTCGCCGGGGCCGCGGGACTCCCCGAGACCCAGCATGTGGTTGAGCTCGCGTGCGGTGGCGTCCGCGCCGTCCCGGTCGGCCTTGTTGACGACGTACACGTCGCCGATCTCCAGGATTCCGGCCTTCGCCGCCTGGATGCCGTCGCCCATGCCGGGCGCGAGGAGGACCACCGAGGTGTCGGCCTGGGAGGCGATCTCCACCTCCGACTGGCCGACGCCGACCGTCTCCACCAGGATCACGTCGCAGCCCGCCGCGTCCAGCACCCGAATCGCCTGCGGCGCCGACCAGGCGAGGCCGCCCAGGTGGCCGCGGGTGGCCATGGAGCGGATGTAGACGCCGGGGTCGGAGGCGTGCTCCGACATCCGGACCCGGTCGCCGAGGAGCGCGCCGCCGGAGAACGGCGACGACGGGTCGACGGCGAGGACGCCGACTCGCTTTCCGGCCCGCCGGTACGCCGAGACGAGCGCCGAGGTCGAGGTCGACTTGCCGACACCCGGTGAACCGGTGAGCCCGACGACATACGCGTTCCCGGCCAGCGGCGCGAGGGCCGCCATCACCTCGCGCAGCTGCGGCGACGCCCCCTCGACGAGGGAGATGAGCCGGGCCACGGCCCGCGGCCGGCCTTCACGGGCCTGCTCGACCAGGGTGGGGACGTCCACCATCACCGCTCCGTTCGGTTCACTCTGTGCGTACGTGACGAGGACTACTTGCCGGGGACGCGGATGATCAGCGCGTCGCCCTGACCGCCGCCACCGCACAGCGCCGCCGCACCCGTGCCGCCGCCGCGCCGCTTCAGCTCCAGCGCCAGGTGCAGCACCACGCGGGCGCCGGACATCCCGATCGGGTGGCCGAGCGCGATGGCGCCGCCGTTGACGTTCACCTTTTCCGGGGAGACGCCGAGGTCCTTCATCGATTGGAGGGCGACGGCCGCGAACGCCTCGTTGATCTCGATGAGGTCGAGGTCCTCGACGCTCAGCCCGTCCTTCTTCAGCGCGTGCTTGATCGCGTTGGACGGCTGCGACTGGAGCGAGTTGTCCGGGCCCGCCACGTTGCCGTGGGCGCCGATCTCGGCGATCCAGTCCAGGCCCAGCTCCTCGGCCTTGGCCTTGCTCATCACGACGACCGCGGCGGCGCCGTCGGAGATCTGCGAGGCGGTGCCCGCGGTGATCGTGCCGTCCTTGGCGAAGGCGGGCCGGAGCTTGCCGAGGGCCTCGGCGGTCGTCTCGGCGCGGATGCCCTCGTCCTTGGAGAAGAGGATCGGGTCGCCCTTGCGCTGCGGGATCTCGACCGGGGTGATCTCGGCCTCGAAGAGACCGTTCTTCTGGGCGGCGGCGGCGCGCTGGTGGGACAGGGCGCCGATCTCGTCCTGGTCGGCGCGGCTCAGACCGAGGCGGGTGTTGTGCTTCTCGGTGGACTCGCCCATCGGGATGTTCTCGTAGGCGTCGGTCAGACCGTCGTACGCCATCGAGTCGAGCATCTCGATCGCGCCGTACTTGTAGCCCTCGCGGGACTTCGGGAGCAGGTGCGGGGCGTTGGTCATGGACTCCTGGCCGCCGGCGACGACGACGTCGAATTCACCCGCGCGGATCAGCTGGTCGGCCAGGGCGATCGCGTCGAGGCCGGAGAGGCAGACCTTGTTGACGGTGAGCGCGGGAACGCTCATCGGGATACCGGCCTTGACCGCGGCCTGGCGTGCCGGGATCTGCCCCGCCCCGGCCTGGAGCACCTGGCCCATGATCACGTACTCGACCTGGTCGCCGCCGATACCGGCCCGGTCCAGCGCGGCCTTGATGGCGAAGCCGCCGAGATCGGCTCCGGAGAAGCTCTTCAGGGAGCCGAGAAGACGGCCCATGGGCGTACGGGCGCCCGCGACGATCACTGAGGTGGTACCGGTCGTTCCAGACATGAGGCACGGCCCCTTGGATTAGATGTGAACGAGGGTTTACTCGAATGTACTGAGCGGTTCGCGGCCCGTCATCCAGCAGCGGGTGTGATCGCGCGCACGTTGCGTAACCATCGGTGGAGCGCTCCACTGTTGTCCATGCTGACGCGAATCGACCACATCGGAATCGCCTGTTTCGACCTCGACAAAACTGTCGAGTTCTACCGCGCGACCTACGGCTTCGAAGTCTTCCACTCCGAGGTCAACGAGGAGCAGGGCGTACGCGAGGCCATGCTCAAGATCAACGAGACCTCGGACGGCGGCGCCTCGTACCTCCAGCTGCTGGAACCCACCCGCGAGGACTCGGCCGTCGGAAAATGGCTGGCCAAGAACGGCGAGGGGGTCCACCACATCGCCTTCGGCACCGCAGACGTCGACGAGGACGCCGCGGACATCCGTTCCAAGGGGGTCAGGGTGCTGTACGACGAGCCCAGGACCGGGTCGATGGGGTCGCGGATCACCTTCCTGCACCCCAAGGACTGCCACGGCGTTCTCACTGAACTGGTCACGTCCGCAGCGGAGCACTGACCTCCAGATACCCGGCCCGGTAGAGTGGGCGGTTCCGGGCCGGGGCCGGGTCGGGGCCGCGCCGCGTCCCCAGCCGTTGATCTGTCACCATTCCCCGGGGGACCGTTCGCCGGCGAACGGTACTCGTTTGGAGAGTTGCGACCAGGGGACGGATGGGACCGCGCAGTGCGGGGCTACGAACGCCAGGAGAGCCACCGAGCTGAAGACGACCATCTCTCGCGGTTCGAAGCCAAGATGGACCGGCTGAGGACCGACCGGGAGAAGGCCGTCCAGCACGCCGAGGACCTCGGTTACCAGGTCGAGGTCTTGCGCGCCAAGCTGCACGAGGCTCGGCGCAATCTCGCGACCCGTCCCGCATACGACAGCGCGGACATCGGTTACCAGGCCGAACAGCTGCTCCGTAATGCCCAGATCCAGGCCGAACAGCTGCGCACCGACGCCGAGCGCGAGCTCCGCGACGCCCGGGCGCAGACGCAGCGGATCCTGCAGGAGCACGCCGAGCACCAGGCACGGCTGCAGGCCGAGCTGCACAACGAGGCC
The DNA here is from genome assembly GCF_040704695.1 of Streptomyces sp. NPDC048411. Taxonomy (NCBI): domain Bacteria; kingdom Bacillati; phylum Actinomycetota; class Actinomycetes; order Kitasatosporales; family Streptomycetaceae; genus Streptomyces; species Streptomyces sp. NPDC048411. Next base: position 132,452 of record NZ_JBEZKL010000005.1, on the reverse strand, counting down.
GTGCAGCGACGACAGCGCCTCGACCAGGAGCTGGCGGAGCGCCGCCAGACGGTCGAGTCGCATGTCAACGAGAACGTCGCCTGGGCCGAGCAGCTCCGGGCCAGGACCGAGTCCCAGGCCCGCCGGCTGCTGGACGAGTCCCGGGCCGAGGCCGAGCAGTCCCTGACGGCCGCCCGCGCCGAGGCCGCCCGGCTCGCCGACGAGACCCGGCACCGGCTCGGCTCCGAGGCGGAGTCCGCCCGTTCCGAGGCCGAGGCGATCCTGCTGCGCGCCCGGAAGGACGCCGAGCGGCTGCTGAGCGCCGCCTCCAGCCAGGCGCAGGAGGCCACCAGCCACGCCGAACAGCTGCGTACGTCGACGACCGCGGAGACCGAGCAGACCCGGCAGCAGACCGCCGAGCTGAACCGGGCCGCCGAGCAGCGCATGCAGGAGGCCGAGACGCAGCTGCGCGAGGCCCGCCTGGAGGCGGAGAAGGCCCTCGCCGAGGCGAAGGACGCCGCGGTCAAGCGGCTGGCCGGCGCCGAGTCGCAGAATGAACAGCGCACCCGTACGGCCAAGGCGGAGATCGCCCGGCTGGTCGGCGAGGCCACGAAGGACGCCGCGGCGCTGAAGGCGGAAGCCGAGCAGGCGCTCGCCGACGCCCGCACCGAGGCGGACCGGATCAAGTCGGAGGCGACCGAGAAGGCCCGCACGGCGGCCGTCGAGGACACCGCGGCCCAGCTCGCCAAGGCGGCCAGGACCGCCGAGGAGGTGCTGACCAAGGCGTCCGAGGACGCACGGTCGACCACGAAGGCGGCGAGCGAGGAGGCCGACCGGATCCGCCGCGAGGCGGAGGCCGAGGCGGACCGGCTGCGCGGCGAGGCCGCCGAACAGGCCGACCAGCTCAAGGGCGCGGCCAAGGACGACACCGAGGAGTACCGGGCCAGGACCGTCGAGCTGCAGGAGGAGGCCCGCAGGCTGCGCGGCGAGGCCGAGCAGCTGCGCTCCGAGGCGGTCGCCGAGGGCGAGCGGATCAGGGGCGAGGCCCGCCGCGAGGCCGTCCAGCAGATCGAGGAGGGCGCGAAGACCGCCGAGGAGCTGCTGTCCAAGGCGAAGGCGGACGCCGAGGAACTGCGGACCGCCGCGGGCACCGAGAGCGACCGGGTCCGTACCGAGGCCGTCGAGCGCGCCACGGCCCTGCGCACCCAGGCCGAGGAAGCGCTGGAGCGGGCCCGTGCCGAGGCCGACCGGCTGCGTACGGAGTCCGAGGAGCAGGCGGAGTCCACCTCGGCCGCGGCCGAGGAGGCGGCGGCCGGGCTCCGGGAGGAGACCGAGCGTACGGTCGCCGCCCGGCAGGCCGAGGCCGCCGACGAGCTGGCCCGGCTGCACACCGAGGCCGAGACCCGGGTTGCCGCCGCCGAGCAGACGCTGGCGGACGCGCGCGGCGAGGCGGAGCGGATCCGCCGCGAGACGAACGAGGAGTCCGAGCGGCTGCGCGCGGAGGCCGCCGAGCGGCTGCGCGCCCTGCAGACACAGGCGGAGACCGAGGCCGAGCGGCTGCGCGACGAGGCCGCGGCGGACGCGTCGCAGTCGCGTGCCGAGGGCGAGTCCGTCGCCGTACGGCTGCGCAGCGAGGCGGCCGCCGAGGCGGAGCGGCTCAAGTCCGAGGCCCAGGACAGTGCCGACCGGGTAAGGGCCGAGGCCGCGGCCGCCGCCGAACGCGTGGGCACCGAGGCCGCCGAGGCGCTGGCCGCCGCGCAGGAGGAGGCGAACCGGCGCCGCCGCGAGGCGGAGGAGACCCTCGACGCGGCGCGCACCGAGGCGAACCAGGAGCGCGAGCGCGCCCGCGAACAGAGCGAGGAGCTGCTCGCCTCCGCCCGCAAGCGGGTCGAGGAGGCACAGGCCGAGGCGCACCGCCTGGTCGAGGAGGCGGACGCGCGGGCGACCGAGATGGTCTCCGCGGCCGAGCAGACCGCCCAGCAGGTACGGGACTCGGTCTCCGGGCTCCAGGAGCAGGCCGAGGCGGAGATCGCCGGGCTGCGTTCCACCGCCGAGCACGTGGCGGAGCGGACGAAGGCCGAGGCGCAGGAGGAGGCGGACCGGGTCCGCGCCGATGCGCACGCGGAGCGGGAGCGGGCGAGCGAGGACGCGAGCCGGATCCGCCGGGAGACGCAGGAGGAGTCCGAGGCCGCCAAGGCGATGGCCGAACGGACCGTCAGCGACGCGATCACCGAGTCGGAGCGGCTGCGTTCGGACACCGCGGAGTACAGCCAGCGGATGCGTACCGACGCTTCGGACGCGCTGGCGTCGGCCGAGCAGGATGCCTCCCGCAGTCGCGCGGAGGCCCGCGAGGACGCCAACCGGATGCGTTCGGACGCCGCGGCGCAGGTCGACCGGCTCGTCGGCGAGGCGACGGGCGAGAGCGAGCGGATCCGTACCGAGGCGACAGAGCAGGCGACGACCCTCGTCAGCGACGCCACGGCCCGGGCCGACCAGCTGCTCGGCGAGGCGACCGACGAGGCGGAGCGGCTGCGCGCGGAGGCGGCGGCCACTGTCGCCTCGGCGCAGGAGCACGCGGCACGCACCCGTGAGGAATCGGAGCGGGTGCGCACCGACGCGGAGGCGGCGGCCGAGCAGCTGCGCGGCGAGGCCCGCGCGGAGGCGGACCGGTTGCTCGACGAGACGCGCGAGGCGGCGGCGAAGCGCCGTGCGGACGCCGCCGAGCAGGCCGACCAGCTCATGAACAAGGCCCAGGAGGAGGCGCTGCGCGCCGCCACCGAGGCCGAGGAGCAGGCCGACACGATGGTCGGCGCGGCCCGCAAGGAGGCCGTACGGATCACCTCCGAGGCGACCGTCGAGGGCAACACCCTGGTGGAGCGGGCGCGTACGGACGCGGACGAGCTGCTGGTCGGTGCGCGCCGGGACGCCACGGCCATTCGGGAGCGGGCGGAGGAACTCCGGGCGCGTACGGAGAGCGAGATCGAGCAGCTGCACGACCGGGCCCGGCAGGAGACCTCCGAGCAGATGAAGACGGCGGGCGAGCGCGTCGACAAACTGATGAAGGCGGCGACCGAGCAGCGCGAGGAGGCCGCGGCAAAGGCGAAGGAGTTGCTGGCGGACGCGAATTCGGAGGCGAGCAAGGTCCGGATCGCCGCGGTGAAGCGGGCCGAGTCGCTGCTGAAGGAGGCCGAGCAGAAGAAGGCCAGCATGGTCCGCGAGGCCGAGAAGCTGCGGGCCGACGCCGAGCAGGAGGCGAAGCGGACGGTCGACGAGGGGCAGCGCGAGCTCGACCTCCTGGTGCGCCGGCGCAAGGACATCAACACGGAGATCTCCCGCGTCCAGGACGTATTGGAGGCGTTGGAGTCCTTCGAGGCACCGACGGGCGGCGGAAAGAGTACGGGTGGCGGGTCCACCGGCGTCAAAGCCGGAGCCTCGGCAGGCACTCGATCGAGTGGCAAGTCATCCGATGGGTAGTCGGCCGGCCATGTCACGTGCTTCGACAAGAGCGTTCAACCCTCCGAGTGGCAAGGGTTCCGGGGGTCAGCCACCCAAAAGGGGTGTCATTCTCCAGATCAAACGGGCATCCACTCGATGACACGCCGCCCGGGCCCCTAGGATTCCCTCTATCACCTCACCGGTCTTACTTCGACAGGAACCCCATGAGTGACCCTTCCTCCCCCTTCGGCTTCGAGCTCGTGCGGCGTGGTTACGACCGCGGTCAGGTGGATGACCGCATTACCAAGCTCGTCGCCGACCGTGATAGTGCTCTGACCCGCATCACGTCTCTGGAAAAGCGCATCGAGGAACTCCACCTCGAAACGCAGAACGCCCAGGCCCAGGTGAACGACGCGGAGCCGTCGTACGCGGGTCTCGGTGCGCGTGTGGAGAAGATTCTCCGCCTCGCCGAGGAGGAGGCGAAGGACCTGCGCGAGGAGGCCCGTCGCGCCGCCGAGCAGCACCGCGAGCTCGCCGAGTCGGCCGCCCAGCAGGTGCGCAACGACGCCGAGTCGTTCGCCTCCGAGCGCAAGGCGAAGGCCGAGGACGAGGGCGTCCGCATCGTCGAGAAGTCCAAGGGTGAGGCCAACGCGCTGCGTACCGAGGCCCAGAAGGACGCGGCGCAGAAGCGCGAGGAGGCCGACGCCCTCTTCGAGGAGACCCGCGCCAAGGCCGCCCAGGCCGCCGCGGACTTCGAGACCAACCTGGCCAAGCGCCGCGACCAGTCGGAGCGCGACCTCGCGTCCCGTCAGGCCAAGGCCGAGAAGCGCCTCGCCGAGATCGAGCACCGCGCCGAGCAACTCCGCCTGGAGGCCGAGAAGCTCCGTACGGACGCCGAGCGCCGGGCGCGTCAGACCGTGGAGACCGCGCAGCGCCAGTCCGAGGACATCGTGGCCGACGCGAACGCCAAGGCCGACCGGATCCGCAGCGAATCCGAGCGCGAACTGGCGGCGCTCACCAACCGCCGCGACTCCATCAACGCGCAGCTGACCAACGTCCGCGAGATGCTGGCGACGCTGACCGGTGCCGCGGTGGCCGCCGCGGGTTCGCCGGTGGACGACGAGCCCGTCACCCGTGGTGTCCCGGCTCAGCAGACCCGCTGACGCCGCGGTACCTCAGCTGTACCCTTTGCGCGCCCGGTTCCGCCCTTGTGGTGGCGCCGGGCGCGTGGCCGTTCTAGCGTGAACGCATGATCGAGCTTGATGGCCTCACCAAGCGCTTCGGCAACAAGGTTGCCGTCGACCACCTTTCATTCCAGGTCAGACCTGGAATGGTGACGGGTTTTCTGGGCCCGAACGGGGCGGGCAAGTCCACCACGATGCGCATGATGCTCGATCTCGACAACCCGACCAGCGGATCGGTACGGATCGACGGCAGGCACTACCGTGAGCTGTTGGAACCCCTGAAGCACATCGGTGCGCTGCTCGACGCCAAGTCGATGCACGGAGGACGCAGCGCGTACAACAATCTGCTCTGTCTCGCGCAGAGCAATCGCATCCCGGAGAGCCGCGTCCCGGAAGTCCTCGACACCGTCGGCCTGAGCGCGGTGGCGAAGAAGAAGTCGAAGTCGTTCTCCCTCGGAATGGGCCAGCGGCTCGGAATCGCGGCCGCGCTGCTCGGCGATCCCGAGATCCTGATGTTCGACGAGCCCGTCAACGGTCTGGACCCCGAGGGAATTCACTGGATCCGCAATCTGATGAAGACACTCGCGGCGGAAGGCCGGACGATCTTCGTCTCCTCGCATCTGATGAGCGAAATGGCACTCACCGCGGACCATTTGATCGTCATCGGCCAGGGCCGGCTGCTCGCCGACACCTCGATGGCCGATTTCATCCACCAGAACTCGCGCAGTTACGTACGGATGCGCTCCCCGCAGCAGGAACGGCTGCGTGATGTGCTGCACGAGGCGGGCATCGTCGTGGTCGAATCGGGGAGCGGCGTGCTGGAGATCGACGGCGCCACCGGCGAACAGCTCGGCGAGCTGGCCGCGCAGCACCAGATCGTGCTGCATGAGCTGAGCTCCCAGCGGGCCTCGCTGGAGGAGGCGTTCATGCAGATGACGGCGGACTCCGTGGAGTACCACGCCCATGCGGACCACGCCGGGTGGCCGCCACCGCCCGCGGGCCCCCGGTGGGGCGAGCAGTGGAACCAGCAGCACGGCAGCTTCACGTCCGGCACCTCCGGCACCGGAAAGGGGGCGTGACGACGATGGCATCGGTACCCGCGGTCCTGACCTCCGAGTGGACCAAGATCCGTACGGTCTCCTCCACCACCTGGACCCTGATCTCCGCGTTCGCCGTCACCGCGGCGATGAGCGCGGCGCTCTGCGCACTGATGAACTCCCAGTTCGACGAACTCCCCCCGGTGGAGCAGGCCACCTTCGATCCGGCCCTCCTCAGTTTCTCCGGGATGGTCCTCGGTCAGCTCGCGATGGTCGTCTTCGGTGTCCTGGTGGTCAGCACGGAGTACAGCTCGGGCATGATCCGTACCTCGCTGGCGGCCGTGCCGCAGCGCGGTTCGTTCCTCTTCAGCAAGATCCTGGTCGCCGGTGTGCTGTCGCTGGTGGTCGGGCTGGCCACCAGTTTCGCCACGTTCTTCCTCGGCCAGGCCCTCCTCGGCGACCATCGCACGGACATCGGTGCGGAGAATGTCCTGCGTGCGGTCTTCGGCGGCGGCATCTACATGGGGCTGATCGCGATCTTCTCCATGGGTGTGGCGACGATGCTGCGGAGCTCGATGCTGTCGCTCGGCATCCTGATGCCGTTCTTCTTCCTCGTCTCGCAGATCCTGTCGGCGGTCCCGGGCGCCAAGAACGTGGCCCGCTACTTCCCCGACCAGGCGGGCTCCAAGATCATGCAGGTGGTTCCGGCCGCCATGAACAGCGAGCCGGCGCCGTACGGGCCGTGGGGCGGGCTCGGCATTCTGACCGCATGGGTGGCCGCCGCGCTGATCGGCGGGTACCTCGTGCTCAAGAAGCGGGACGCGTAGGCGGCAGGTCCGACTGGGATTCGGTCAGTACCTCGACGCCTCCGGCGACCTGCGGTTCTACGACGACCTGCCGCCTCTCGGCGACTCGCTCCCCTGAACGGCTTGGCCGAAACCGTCAAAGCCTGGATATCCTCCTAACTCTTACGGGGGGCGTGCGGCCTGACGGCCTGGGCCCCGACGACAGATAAAAGTCGATGGGGCTGAAGCATGATCGAGGCAGTCGGCCTGACCAAGCGCTACGGCGCGAAGACGGCCGTGTACAACCTTTCCTTCCAGGTGCGGCCCGGCGCCGTCACTGGATTCCTCGGTCCCAACGGGTCGGGCAAGTCCACCACGATGCGCATGATGCTCGGCCTGGACCAGCCGACGTCCGGCCATGTGACGATCGGCGGGCATCCCTTCCGCAGCCTGCCGAACGCGCCGCGCCAGGTGGGTGCGCTGCTGGACGCCAAGGCGGTGCACGGAGGCCGCAGCGCCCGCAACCACCTGCTCTCGCTGGCGCAGCTCTCGGGTATCCCGGCCGCCCGGGTCGACGAGGTGCTCGGCGTCGTGGGCCTGCAGGACGTCGCCAGGAAGCGGTCCAAGGGCTTCTCGCTCGGCATGGGGCAGCGGCTCGGGATCGCGGCGGCGCTGCTGGGCGACCCGCAGGTGCTGCTCTTCGACGAGCCCGTCAACGGTCTCGACCCGGAGGGCATTCTCTGGGTCCGCAATCTGATGCGCTTGCTGGCGTCCGAGGGCCGTACGGTCTTCGTTTCCAGCCATCTGATGAGCGAGATGGCGCTCACCGCCGATCATCTGATCGTGATCGGGCGTGGGCAACTGCTCGCCGATATGAGCGTCAAGGACTTCATCTCCGCCAACTCGGCCGATTTCGCACGGGTACGGGTCCCGGATGCGCAGCCCGAGCAGCGGGAGAAGCTGACCGCCGCGCTCACCGAGGCGGGCGGCCAGGTCATGTCGGAGCCGGATGGGGCCCTGCGGGTCACCGGGCTGCAGCTGCCGCGGATCAGTGACCTGGCGCACGGGGCGGATGTGCGGCTGTGGGAGCTCTCACCGCACCAGGCCTCGCTGGAGGAGGCGTACATGCGGATGACGCAGGGCGCCGTGGACTACCGCTCGACGGTGGACCAGAAGGCCGGGCTGCAGCAGCCCGTGCCGGGCGGCGGATACGCACCGCCGCTGCCGACCGTCCCTGAGGTGCCGCAGCAGGGCTGGTACGCCCCGCCGCCGCCCGGACAGAACCCGTACACGGCACCCCCCGGGGCCGCCCCGGCCGTGCCCACGACCGCAGCCGCCGCACCCGCCGCGCCCGCAGCCGGCCCCGCAGACCTGACCAAGCGCGACACCAGCGAGGACGCCCGATGACAACGCCGCCGACTCCGCAGGCGCCGTACCAGCAGCAGGCGCAGCAGTACCCGCAGCAGAACTGGGCGCCCGCGCCCACCGGTCCGTACACCTCGCCGATCCCGGAGCGCCGCGCGACCCTCGCCGACGCGCTCGCCTCCGAGTGGACCAAGATCCGCTCCGTGCGCTCCACGATGTGGACGCTCGGCATCATGATCGTGCTGCTGCTCGGCATCGGAGTGCTGTCGGCCGTCGCCGTCAACATGTCCGGCCCCGAGCTCGGCTCCACCAAGGTGCTCAGCTTGGGCTTCTTCGGGGTACTTCTCGGTTCGATCTGTGTGATCACGCTCGGCGTGATGACCATCGCCGCCGAGTACGGCACCGGCATGATCCGTACGACACTGACGGCCTGCCCCAGCCGCGCCCGGGTGCTGAGCGCGAAGGCGATCGTCTTCTTCCTGCTCACCTTCACCATCACGACCGTGACGACCACGCTCGTCGCCGTGCTGCAGACGGCCATCCTGGACGGCGCTACCGCCAGCGGTGACGACTGGCTACGCGCGACGGTCGGCGTCGGTCTCTACATCGCGACCCTGGGACTGCTGTCGCTCGCGGTCGGCGCCCTCATCCGGCACTCCGCCGGCGCGATCACGATCATGATCGCGGTGGTACTGCTGCCGCTGGTTCTGGCCATGTTCATGTTCGCGCGGTCGCTCGCCAGGGTGCAGCAGGCGCTCTTCGAGTACTCGATCCCCAGCCAGCTCGGCGGGCTGTACGACGCCTCGGTCTCCACGTCGGGGCCGTCCGGCTGGGAGCCACTGTGGATCATGCTGGGCGTCACGGCCGTGGCCTTGGCCGGCGCCTATGTGTCGCTGGACCGGCGCGACGCCTGACCGGTCACCGGCCGGCGGAACTCAGTAGCGCGGCGCGTTCCTGGACCGCTGCACCCTTGTGGTGCGGCGGTCCTTCGCGTTCCAGCACGCCTTGTGCCAGTGCCTGCGGTCGTCGATCCCGCCGTACTCGGGCCAGGCGACGAGGTGCGGTACGCCGGACGGGATCTCCTGGTCGCAGCCGGGGCAGCGGTACCGCTTGCCCGCCGCGCTCGCGCCGCTCACCGGGCGCACCGACCACTGCTCGCCCTGCCACTCCTCGGCGCGCCCGCCCCCGCCGTAGCGCTCCCCCGGGACACTCGCGCTGCCGGTGGGACTCTCGCCGCCTCGGGGACGGTTACGGCGCGGGGACACGTGACACCTCACGGGGCAGGCTGGGCAGTTCCCGTCAAGCGTAGGGCCATTCGGCCGGCGCAGGAGTCCGGTACGGCCCAGGACAGGACGGGTTACCGGAAAATCGCAACAACTTCGCCGCGGACCGTGCCTTTGGCACGTGTCAGGCGTTGTTGCCGGTAGGGGAGAGCCGCGTCGGCCACAAGGAGGTAATCGGCGATGCGCGTGGGAACGTTCGTACTGGCAGCCCAGTTTCCGGGGCAAGGGCCGGGGGAAGCGCTGCATCGCGCGATCCGGTCCACCGAGGTCGCGGAGGAATCCGGGCTCGATTCGGTCTGGCTCGCAGAACATCATTTCGTGCCGTACGGGGTCTGCCCGTCCGCCGTCACGCTGGCCGCGCTGCTGCTCGGCCGCACCCGCAGGATCCGGGTCGGTACGGCGGTCAGCGTGCTGCCGAACCAGCATCCGGTGGCGCTCGGCGAACAGGCCGCGCTGCTCCAACTCACCAGCGGGGGCAGGTTCTCCCTCGGCGTGGGACGGGGCGGGCCCTGGGTGGACCTGGAGGTGTTCGGAGGGGGCCTGGAGGCGTACGAGAAAGGCTTCCCCGAGTCGTTGGACCTGCTGCTCGACTGGCTGCGCAAACCACGCGTGGCGGGCAACGGGGAGCGATTCGGCTTCCGTGAGGTCGCGGTGGTCCCCCGGACCGACGAGCTGCTCGACGAGAACGACGGGAATGGCACGCAAGGGCCGGGCGGCCCCGAGGTGATCGTCGCGTGCACGTCGCCGAAGAGCGTGAAACTCGCCGCCGAGAACGGCCTGCCGATGCTCCTCGGAATGCACTGCGGCGACGAGGAGAAGGCCGAGATGGTCGGCCTGTGGGGTTCGACCGCGCTCGCCGCGGGCCGGTCGCCCGAGAGTGTCCGGGAAGCGGGCCATGTCTCCGCGGGCGTCGCCCAGATCGCGGACCGGTCCGCGGAGGCCGTGGAGACACTCACGAAGGCGATGCCGGGGTGGCTGCGACAGGGACTGGACGCCCATGTGACGGTCGACGGCAGGCACCGCGTGATGCGCGACCCGGTCGCCTATACGGAGTTGCTCTGCGGCCTTCATCCGGTGGGCCCGCCCCGGCTCGCCGCCGACCGGCTCGCCGCGACCGCCGAGCGGACGGGCATCACCAGGTTCGCGCTCCTGGTGGAGGGTTCGGGAGATCTGGCGGCCACGGAGGAGAACGTAGCGCGGCTGGGCACCGAGGTACTGCCACTACTGACATGAACACCCGTAGGAGTACGGGGAGCTGCCGCCCCAGAGCCAGTTGCACCTCCTGCGGCCCGGAGCGGCAGCAGAAGCGTTCAGCAGTCCCGTAGTTCGGGCGACTGGTTGAGCAACTGACCCCTCACCGAAGTGAATCGGGCCAGCCGCTCGTCGACCGAGGCGTCCAGCGGGAACACCGCGACGCGGTGGCAGTTCTGGAATGCCAGGCGCACCCCGAAGTGCCGCTGCAGCGCACCGCGTATCGCATCACTCGCGAGCGCACGCAGCAGCTGACCACGTGCCTGCTCGTCCGGCGGAGGCGTCTGGTTGTCGGCGAAATCTCCGCCGTCGACCTTCAGCTGGGCCACCAGAGAGCTGATCATCTCCCATGCGTAGGGCAGGGAGGTCCGGACGCAGTCGACGAAGTCGGCTTCGTCGACCTCGCCTCGCTCGGCCTGTTCCAACAGCGCCGGTGAGACGTCGAGCGACATGGGTTCTCCTCTCGCGACCCCGGCGGACGGCCGGGGCCTTACGGGCAGGGAAGAGGGACGGCGACGCAGCGTACACGCACGGCGACCTCATGCTTCCACGGTAAGCGCGCAGTCCGGGCCGCACCAGGAGATTGGGAACACAACCGGCCAATAACGAAGGTGCGCAAAGAGGGGCAAGCCCGAGGTCCTGAAGCGCTGTGATGGGCGGTGGCGATGGGGCGGCGGAGGGAGAATCGCGCCGGGCACCCGTCGTCGAGTAGCGCTGCCGACCATGCGTCTCGTCATCGCCCGCTGCTCCGTGGACTACGCGGGCCGGCTCACGGCCCACCTGCCCTCCGCACGGCGTCTCATCCTGGTGAAGATGGAAGGTTTGACTTGTAGTTCTCCAAACGCCCGCTACCTTTGGCCTGCACACGTTCGCGGACCAAGGGGAGGCAGTCATGCGCGTGTTGGCCGTCAAGCGCATCAGCCGAGACACGGAGTCGTCGTCGGCGCTAGAGCGTCAAGGGCTCGAACTCTCGGAAGCCATCGTCAAGGGCAGTCACACGGTCGCGGGGTGGGTGGAGGACGCGACCGTGTCCGGGGCCGTGAACCTGGATCAGCGGCCGTCGCTCGGGAAGTGGTTGCGGGCGCCCCTGGTTCATGAGTGGGACGCTCTCATGGTGACCACGCAGGACCGGATTAGCCGGGACGACATGCACTGGTGGTCATTCATTCAGTGGGTGCTGACGAACGAAAAGAGCATCCTTATTTTGGATGATCCCGCATTCGACATTACGACGCCGAATGGTCGCATGGTCGCGGGCGTCAAGGCCACTCAGGCAGCCAACTACCGAAACGCCGTCAAGGAAAAAAAGCTTAAGCAGACTAAGCACTACCGCGACGAAAACCTTTGGCCCGGCGGTACGTGGCCATTCGGCCACCGCGCGGTCGCCTTCATGCACAACGGCGCATCTCGGTGGCGTCTCGAAATCGACCCGGTAACGGGGCCCCTAGTGCAGGAGGCTTACGACCGCGTCGTCAATAAGGGTGATTCGCTGGGGGCTATCGCTAAGGATTGGAACGAGCGGGGAATCCTGACTGCCCTTGATCACATGCGCCGCGTGAACGCGCAAGAGGGCCGAATCGGTGTGAAGACCGAGGTTAAGGGCACCAAGTGGACCACTAGCACGATGACGGCCGTATTCACTAAGAAATCTCTCATGGGCTACGCCATGCACAAGGGTGAGCCGATTATCCGTCACGGCTTGCCCGTCACTTGGACTGACCCTCTTCTCACCGAGGACGAGTGGGAAAAGATGCAAGAGGTGATGACTAAGAGGGCGCGAGGTAAGGGCGGCCCGAAGCGTACCGCTACGCATCTTGCCGGGGTGGTCTTCTGCCAGTGCACCGAGCCCCTTTACTCGAACACTTCCAGGCGGAAGCTGATAGACGGAACGGTTAGGGAATACAGCTACTACCTGTGCCGCTCCTGGGGCCGTAAAGACGGCACCCGGTGCGATTGGGTTACGTCCTGGCCTAAAGCCACGCTTGAAGACACTATTACCAGCCTCCTTTTGAGCTATGTGGGAGACCTGGAGATCATGACTCGCACCTATGTTCCGGGAGTCGATAAGTCCGGGGAGATTGGGCGAATCACAAAGGCGCTGGACAACCTTACCGGCCACCTGACCAGCGTTAAGCCCGGCAGCGCTGGGGCACAATCGGTTATCCGGAGCATGGAGGAACACGAATCCGCACTGAAGACGCTAAAGGCTATGCCGGTAATCCCCTCCCGGTGGATAGAGGAAGGTACCGGGGTCACGTACCGGCAGCAGTGGGAGCGGGACGACTGGACGGCTCGCGGTGAACTACTCCGCAAGACTGGAATCTTCCTCTACATGGGGGGCACACCCAAAACCCCGTACAGCCACCTCTTCCTTCCGGACAACTTGGCCGAGCGTCTAAGCGATGCTCACTCGGGACGGGTGGCCGCAGATCTAGAGGAATGGCAAGAGACTGTGCGAAAGATAGCCAAGGAGGGCACCGACTTCCCTATCCCGCAAGCGGGACCGGACCAAACGATAGAAGGAGGGCGGATACAGGCCACCCTACAAAAGGGCCCGAGTACTATTTAAAACCAGGTGCGCAAGTATCTTTCGCGCAATTGAATCGATTAAGACAGCGGTGCGGCAATGGAAAAGAACTCGGCCTACCTTCTCTGGCATGTGCATCACCGCGCGGAGGAGGACGGCGAGATTCGCCACTTCAAGACCGAGGATGACTTCTGGGCAGACGAAGAAGGAGGCGACGACGTGAAACTTCTCGGGGTCTACTCAAGCCGCGAAAAAGCGGAATCGCGGATCATCGAGGCTCGAAAGTCGCCAGGATTCTCCAACGAGCCGCTGTGCTTCCACATCGACCATTACACCATCGACGACGACGAGTAGACCGAGGGCTTCGTGACGGTATGACATTGCACGCCGACTCATGACCACGTTCCCCCAGTTGGACTGAGCCCGCCCCCGCCCGCACATGGGCGGGGGCGGCATCGGCTCCGGAGGCGGGGACGCCGAGGGCCGATGCCGGTCACAGGAACGAGCTCGGCGGAGCCGGGCCTGATGCCTGCCCTCTGGGGTGCCGAGTGGTGTTACGAATTGCTGCCGGGTAGCACGCTTGCTGATGTGACGCACACGCACGGCTTTGACCGTGTGCCCGCTGGCGTTAAGCGGGCCGTACGCGGCCGTCTGAGACACGACGAGAGGGCCCCCGGAATCCGGGGGCCCTCTCGTCGTGTCCGGCCCTCTGCGGGTCCTCTGCTGGACTTTGGTGGCCCCACCGGCGGGGGAACCGGTGGGGCCGTGCCGACACGCTAGGCGAGATTCTCGCCGTCCCTAACGTGTCGGGGCTTTTCCGCCCGCTCCTCTTCAGTCTCCGGGCGGATGCTTTCCTCTCGGTGCGTACGGCGCCATTCAGCGGTCATGGTGATGGGCATAGCGGGCGTTGGGGTACTCAGCATTAGCGATCACCCTTCCGGGCACGTGGTGTGCCGGTAGACAACAAGCGGCGAGCCCGACGGCCTTTCGAGGCCTCCCCGTTTCACTGGCTCCAGGCGCTTAATCGACTTGAGGCAGGCTGAACATGTCGCGCCCTTAGGCGCGTAGGTGACGTACTCCCATTGGTTGGCGGACGTCGTGTCGAGCGTTGTTCGATCCCGGTAGTCTTCCAACTGTCTGCGCTCCATTCAGCGTTGACCGGCCCCGGGGCGTTACAGCGCCGCCGGGGCACCCTTTGGGGGTAGCCGCATCGTATCGCCTTGTATCGCTACGTAGCTGCAAATGCCGACACGTGGCCCGACGCCTAGCGTCAAGGCATGGACATTGATCCGGATGCAGAGATTGACCAGGGGGCACCGCTCACGCCGTACCGGCAGCTGGCGGAGATCATTAAGGCCCGCATCGAACGGGGCGACTGGGCCCCGGGGCGGGCCATTGCCAGCGAAACTCAGCTAGTGCAGCAATACGGCCTGGCGCGCACCACGGTCCGCCGGGCAATCGCCGTCCTGGTGGAAGAGGGCCGGGTGTTCACCGTGCCCCAGAGGGGGACGTTCGTGTCCCAGGGTGGGGAGTCGGCCCCGGCCGACCGAGACGGGGCCTAGCGGGGCCTGTGGGCCCCGTAGGCTGGCTCCCATGCGTCTCGTCATCGCTCGTTGCACCGTGGACTACGTCGGCCGACTGTCCGCCCACCTGCCCTCCGCTAAGCGTTTGGTCATCTTGAAGACCGACGGGAGCGTCTCCATCCATGCCGACGACAGGGCGTACAAACCCCTCAACTGGATGTCACCGCCCTGCACCCTGAAGGAGGGCGCCGACGACACCGAAGGCGTCTGGACCGTGGTGAACAAAGCGGGCGAAAAACTGATCATCACGATGGAGGAGATCCTCCACGACTCCTCGCACGAACTGGGCGTCGATCCGGGCCTCATCAAGGACGGCGTGGAAGCGCACCTGCAGGAACTCCTCGCCGACCGGATCGAGATCCTCGGCGAGGGCTACACGCTGATCCGCCGCGAATACCCCACCGCCATCGGCCCGGTCGACATCCTGTGCCGGGACGCGGACGGGAAGACCGTGGCCGTGGAGCTGAAGCGCCGCGGTGACATCGACGGCGTGGAGCAGCTGACCCGCTATCTGGAGCTGCTCAACCGCGATCCCCACCTCGCCCCGGTGAAGGGCATCTTTGCGGCGCAGGAAATCAAGCCGCAGGCCCGGGTGCTGGCGACGGACCGCGGAATCGGCTGCGTGGTGCTCGACTACGACGCCATGCGCGGCATCGAGGACGACAAGCTCCGCCTGTTCTGACCACGACCTCCGCACCACGGAAGGCCCCGGACCCGCGCTGCGCGGTCCGGGGCCTTCCTCGTCTGCGCGGACGTGCGCTTACGGCTTCCCCCGCGGCAGGGAGCCCACTCCCTGTCGTGGGGGAGGCCGTCAGGCCACGGCCGGTTCCGGAGAGCTGCCGGACGCGCTCGCCGTCGTGGACGGACCGTTCGCCGAGTCGGAGGCGCCCGGGGATGTCGTGTCCGTCGGGGTCTCGGTCGGGGTGGGGGTGCCGGTCGTCTCCGTCTCCGTCGGGGTCGGAGTGGCCGTCTTGTTCGGCGTCTTCGTGGGTGTCCTGGTCGGCGACTCGGTGGGCGTGCCCGGGGAGCTGGGCCTCCCGCTCGTCGGCCGGCCCGGACTCGGGCTGTCGCTCGGCCCGCTCGACTCCGAGGACGGTGCACCGCTGCCGCTCGGGGTGACCTGGCTGCCGGAGGGTCCCGGCGACCGGGGCGAGCCGCTCGACGAGGCCCCGCCCGGTGTCGAGTCGTCCGCCGGCTCGTCGGCCGGGAGCCCGTTCTCGCTGTCGTCCCCGCCCGTCGACTGCTCGGTCGAGACGCTTCCGCCGTCCTGGGCGTCGCTGCTGGGCATCATGCCGAGCGTCACCACGGTGCCGAGCACCGCGGCCAGCAGGACGCCCACGCCCGCCGCGACCAGATTGCGCCGGGCGCCGCCCAGCACCGCCTTACGGCCGCCGAATCCACCGGTGCCGGATGCCGGGGCGATCCGGGATATCAGCGCGGTGTCGTCCTCGGACATCCGCGGCAGCACGATCGTCCCGGCCGCGGGTATGCCGCCGGGCGGCGACACAGATGCGTCGTACCGCGCGGCCGGCACCTCCTCGCCCGCCGGTGTGCGACCGCCGGGCAACGTGCCGGAGCGGTCCGCGACCAGGGCGAGTGCCCGGCGTCCGGCCACCGCCCCGGACTTGTCGGCGAGCGCGCCGCGCATGCCGATGGAGGTCTCCAGTTCGGCCCTGGCCCGGTCCGGATTCCCGTTGCAGAGCGCGAGAACGCCCAGCTCGTGATGGAAGTAGGCCTCCTCCGCGACCTCACCGGCGATCCTGGCGGCCTCCTGGCCCAGCCGCAGGGTCTTCTCCCAGCCGCTCCAGTGCAGCCCGGCCGCGAAGGCGGGGGCGGCACTGCGGGCCAGCAGCACGGCGGCGCTGGCCTGTCCGGCCCCGTCGCCGGGGACCAGCCGGGTCATGGCCACGACGATCGCGTCGGCCTCGGCGACCACGCGGGCCGCGGTGACCGAGGGGTGCCCGGCCCACCAGGCGTAGTGCTGGGCGGCGGTGCGGGCCCGGTCGTCCGCGTCCTCGCCATATCCGGCGGCCTCCAGCTGGGCGACGACTCCGGGGGCCAGCCGGTAGCGGGAACCGGCCGGCGACAGCAGTCCGCAGCCGGCCAGCTCACCGAGCGCGGCATCGGCGTGGGTGTCACCCACGAGCGCAGGCAGATGCGCCTGGTGCGGCACCTCGCCGCCGAGCGCGACCGCGAAGTGCAGGGCGTCGCGTGCCGGGCCGCTCAGCCGGGAGGCGAGCAGTGCGGCGGGTGCCGCGCCCTCGCCGAGGCTGGGCAGCGGTACGTCCAGCCCATCGGCGCCCTTCGCGAAGACGTCGTCGACGGGCCGGCCCTCGACGTAGCCCTGCTCGTCGTAGGCGGCCGGGTCGGCGCGCAGCATGTCGCGCCGGCGCAGCAGGGCGCCCGCCTGGACGAAGCGCAGCGGCAGCCCCTCGGACTCGAACCAGAGGTCACCCGCCCAGTTCGCCTCGTCGTCGGTGAGCGGCCGCTCGACGACGTGTTCCAACAGCTCGACGGAGGCGCTGCGGCCCAGTCCTGCGAGGAAGACCTCGTCGAGGTGCGCGTCGGCGGCCGGCGCCGGGACGTCGGGGGTCGTGGCCACCAGGAAAGCGCACTCGGGCGTCGCGTCGAGCAGCTCGTCCAGCGCGGCCCCGCCGAACTCCAGGTCGTCGAGGACGACGACGGCGCCGACGGACCGGAGCTTCTCGAGAAGTACGGCGCGGTCGGGGCGGAGCAGCGGTGCGTCGTAGACCGCCTCGAAGAGCCCGTACAGCAGGTCCGTGACGGTGCGCTTGAGGCCGGAGAGCCGGACGACTCCGTCCGGTGCGAGGTCCGCGCAGTCGGCGGCGACGGCGCTCAGCAGCGCCGTGCGGCCGGACCCGGCCGGCCCCGTGAGCCGTACCGAGCGGCCGCGCGCCAGCAGGCGCACCAGCCGCTCACGCTCTTCCTGGCGCTCCAGGAGCGGCAGTTGGGGGGCGGGCGGACCCGGTGGTACGGGCGGTGCGGCGGCACGCTCGCGGTCGGCGCGCTCGGCGGCGTTGCGGCGGACCGGCACGGGGGGCTGCTCGCCCGGCGGGCAGAGCTCGACCTCGCTGCCGTCGACCGGGTTGACGGTGAGCAGGAAGTCGCCGGAGACGACCTGCACGACACGCGCCCGCTGCATCGCCTGCTGACCGAAATCGCTGGTCAGCGGCGCGCGGAGCTGCGCTCGCCGTCCGCTTTCCTCGCCGTGGCCGTCATTGTCCTGGCCGAAATCCTCCGGCCCCCGGTGTATCGGGTCCATCGCCAAAGTCCCCCAGACGCGTCGCGCGGTTGCCCCTCCCGGCCTCGCACGCACCGCTGTCGCCTCTGGTCCGGTGTCCGCCCCATGGGTTCCGTCATTCGGGGGACGGCCGAACCCTAGACCGTCGCCCCGTATCCACAAACCATCGGGGTGCCACGCCGCCCAGGACGTCACGGTCTCGTGAGGATTGTGCGTGTTCGGATGAACGCCCTCTACACCCGCGGCAGGGAGTCTGCGGCGATTCCACCCTCGATGGCCAGAATGCGGTGCAGTCGGGTCGCCACCAGCAGGCGCTGCATCTGCGGCGGCACTCCGCGGAGCACCAGCCGCCGCCCGGCCCGCCCGGCCCTCCGGTGTGCGCCCATGATGACGCCCAGTCCGGTGGCGTCCCAGGAATCCAGCTCGGTCAGGTCGAGCACCAGGTCGCCGACTCCGTCGTCGAGGGCGGAGTGCAGGACCGTACGGGCGTCCGCCGCGCTCCGGACGTCGAGGCGGCCCCCGACGACCAGCTCGGTGTGGTCGCCCCTGATATGCATATGTGCTCCCCGGAAATACTCCATGGACGGTCCGTCTGCCTGTTCCTGCCCCTGCTCCGTCTCTGCCACAACTGACTGTGCCGGCCACAGGGAAGTTGCCGTCTGTAAGCGAACCGATACCGAATTCACTCCGTGGAGTGACATCGGCCCGCTGAAGGTCCACCGCAGCCGGGAGCCTCCCCCGGCTGCCCCGGGCCTGATCGACGGCAGATCAGGCACCCGGGGGCCGAATGCGATCAGTAGGTGTAGAAGCCCTGCCCGCTCTTGCGGCCGATGTCACCTGCGTCGACCATCCGGCGCATCAGCTCCGGTGCCGCGAACTTCTCGTCCTGCGACTCGGTGTAGATGTTGGAGGTGGCGTGCAGCAGGATGTCGACGCCGGTCAGGTCCGCCGTCGCGAGGGGGCCCATGGCGTGACCGAAGCCCAGCTTGCAGGCGATGTCGATGTCCTCGGCTGAGGCAACACCCGACTCGTACAGCTTGGCGGCCTCGACGACGAGCGCCGAGATCAGCCGGGTGGTGACGAAGCCGGCGACGTCACGGTTGACCACAATGCAGGTCTTGCCGACGGACTCGGCGAACTCACGCGCGGTGGCGAGGGCTTCGTCGCTGGTCTTGTAGCCGCGTACGAGCTCGCAGAGCTGCATCATCGGGACCGGTGAGAAGAAGTGCACACCGACGACGCGCTCCGGGCGCTCCGTGACAGCCGCGATCTTGGTGATCGGGATGGCGGAGGTGTTGGAGGCGAGGACGGCGTCGTCCCGCACGATCTTGTCGAGGGCGCGGAAGATCTCGTGCTTGACCTCGAGCTTCTCGAAGACGGCCTCGACGACGACGTCCGCGTCGGCGACGGCGTCGAGATCGGTGGTCATGGTGATGCGGGCCAGCGCGGCGTCGGCGTCGGCCGCCTCCAGCTTCCCCTTGGAGACGAACTTGTCGTACGAGGCCTTGATGCCGTCGAGACCACGGGTCAGGGCCGCGTCGGTGACATCGCGCAGCACGACGTCCCAGCCCGCCTGGGCGGAGACCTGCGCGATACCGGACCCCATGAGTCCGGCCCCGATGACGGCGAGCTTCCTGGCCACGTTCGCACCCCTTTGTGTTCGGCCCCGACGGGCGTCGTCCGCGACGACGGTCGGGACGGATTCTTAACGGTTGTTCACATGCTCTCCGGCGGAGATTAGTACCCGTGAGGCGCGCTGGGGCGGCGAAGAGATGCGCGTCACGTCTCACATGACGGACATCACACCGGGACGCGTCATTCGGCAGCGCGTCGCGCGTAGTTGAGCACCTTGTCCCCGAGCACGTCCTCCATCTCGTCGAGAAGGACGAGGGCTGCGCGGGATACCTCGGCGGGCTTGCGGCCGGCGACCATCTCGCGGCTGATGTGGCCGAGCAGGGTGGAGTGGACCCAGGAGAGCTGACCGGCCACCAGCAGCGGCAGCGGGTCGCCGGAGCCGGTGCCTGCCTCCTCGCGCAGGGTCGTCTCCAGGTGGACGAGCGCGTCCTGCTGGACGTACCAGAGGCGGGCCTTGAGGCTGTCGGCCTCCTGGACGACCCGCATGAAGCGCTCGTACCCCTCGATCAGGCCGACCGTCGGCGAGACGCCTTCGACCTGGATGCGCAGTTCACGCAGAACGGCGTCGGCGGCGGACTCGCCCCGGTCGCGGCCGCGCACGTACCGCGAGAGGCGGCCGACGACATCGCTGCTGCGGTCGAGGAACAAGTCCTCCTTGGTGGGGAAGTAGTTGTAGACCGTGTTCACGGAGACGTCCGCGGCCCGCGCGATCTCGGCGATGGTGACCACGTCGAAGCCGCGCTCCAGGAAGAGGGCGGTGGCCACGTCCGAGAGGTGCTGTCTGGTCTGCTGCTTCTTCCGCTCCCTGAGTCCCTCAGCCATAGCACCATCCTAGTTTCGCTGGCGTCGCTTAATTTTTGGGCTGCCGGCAAACTTTCATGGACTCTGTTTTTGTGGTGCCATGCCGGTCATCACCGCAACCGCGCCCGCCCGGACCTTCGCGATCGGACGCGTCCCCGTCGAAACGGTCCGCTCCGTCAACCTCCGCGTCGAGGGCGGCGAGATCCTCGGCTTCCGGCCCCCTTGCGATCGCACGCACCGGACGACGCTCCTCATGGGGCAAACCTGCCGGTCACGGCACTAGGCTCGGCCGCATGGTCAATCTGACGCGCATCTACACCCGTACCGGTGACCAGGGCACGACCGCCCTCGGCGACATGAGCCGCACCGCCAAGACCGATCTGCGGATCTCGGCGTACGCCGACACCAATGAGGCCAATGCCGTCATCGGTACGGCGATCGCGCTCGGGCAGCTGCCGAAGGAGGTCGTGAAGGTCCTCGTCCGGGTGCAGAACGACCTGTTCGACGTGGGTGCGGATCTGTCGACGCCGGTCGTCGAGGAACCGAAGTACCCCCCGCTGCGGGTCGAGCAGCACTACGTCGACCGGCTGGAGGCGGACTGCGACCACTTCCTGGAGCAGCTGGAGAAGCTGCGGTCCTTCATCCTGCCGGGCGGTACGCCGGGGGCGGCGCTGCTGCACCAGGCGTGCACGGTGGTCCGGCGGGCCGAGCGGTCCACCTGGGCGGCGCTGGAGGTGCACGGCGAGGTGATGAACGCGCTGACCGCGACGTACCTCAACCGCCTCTCCGACCTCCTGTTCATCCTCGCGAGGACGGCGAACAAGGAAGTCGGCGACGTGCTGTGGGTACCGGGCGGGGAGCGGTAGGACGGGGCCCCTTCGTCCCGTCCGGCCTTCGAGGACAACGTCTGCCGGACGGGACGGGCCCCTACCGCTCCGCCTTCGCCCGCTTCGGGAACACTGTGTAGCTCACGGCGATGATCAGGTTGATCCCGATCACGAAGAGCATCGTCTGCTGCCAGGACCGCAGCGACGCCACGTCCCCGTCCCCGCCCACGTACCAGATCGCCCCCTGCAGCAGCGCCAGCGCGGTCACCGCCGCGAGCACCCACCGCCCCGCGACCCGCCACTCGTGGACCGCCCTCGGCATCCCGTACTTCGGCGGTTTCACCGGCGGCGGGCCGCCTGCGAACCGGTGGGCGACGCGGGCATCGACCCACATGATGGTCGAGTGGCCGAGTCCGACGGTGAAGCCGATGTACACCGCGGCCAGCCCGTGCTTCCAGTCCGGCTGGGCGCCGTTCTTCAGGTCGATGGCCGTCACCACCAGCAGCGCGAGCTCCAGCAACGGCTCGCACAGCAGCAGTGCGGCCCCGAGCCTCGGCTTCTTCGCCAGGTACCGCATCGCGAGTCCCGCGGCCAGCAGCACCCAGAAAGCGATCTCGCAGAACACGATCAGCGTGACGATCACGGCACTTCTCCTCCCGTTCCCCTTCATCCTGCTCGTTCCACCTGCGCGCTTCGTCGTCGCCAATGACGAGCCGCGACTGCATCCTTCTATGTAGTCGCGGCTCGCCCCGGGTAGGGAGGCCGGCCGCGCGACGACCGTGTTGGATGGGGACATGCTCCTGCCTGCCCGCCCGCACCGCCACGACGTACTCATCGCGGTCATCGGACTGGTCAGCGGTGTCTCGCTGACGGCCGTCGGTCTGGCCATGCAGACCGGCCGGCTCCTCGACTCCCTGTGGGCCACCCTGCCGCCGCTCGCGGTGATGTCGTCGCTGGAGCTGCTGCGCAGATCGGCGCCCCAGACGGCGCTGGTCATCGGCACGCTCACGCTGATGGCCGATCAATTCACGCCGGGGAACCTGGCGACCGTGCTGATGTTCACGGACCTTGTGTACGCGGCGGTGGTGTACGGGTCCCCGGCCGCCGCCCGCCGTATCCCGGTGACCACGTTCCTCATCACGGTCGCGGTCACGATCGGGTTCCTGGCCTGGTTCCGCAGCCCCGAGGCGCTGCTCGTCGGCATCGTCTCCGGCCTGGTCTCGTTCGGGCCCGCGATCACCGGAGTCAGCGTGCGGAACCACCGGGACGCCGCGGAGACCGCCCAACTGCGCGCCGAACAGACGGCGCTGCTGGCCGAGATGGACCGGGCGCAGGCGGTGACCGCCGAACGCGCCCGGATGGCCCGTGAACTGCACGACATGGTCGCCAACCATCTCTCCGCGATCGCCATCCACTCCACCGCGGCGCTCTCCATCGACGAGCCCTCGACAACCCGGGACGCGCTCGGCGTCATCCGGCAGAACAGCGTCGAAGGGCTGGCCGAGATGCGACGGATGATCGGGCTGCTCCGTACCGGGAGCAAGGGGGCGGAACCGAGCATCGCGCCGACCCTGGCCACCCTGGACACACTGATCGAGCAGACCCGCACGGTCGCCGCGTCGAGCGGGCTGACCTGCACCTTTGAGGACACCCGCAGCGAGCAGGAGGCGCTGCCGGCACCGGTCGAGCTGGCCGCGTACCGGATCGTCCAGGAGTCGCTGACGAACGCGCTCAAGCATGCCGCGCCGGGCCCGGTGGGGGTGCGGCTCGGGCGGGCCGGACAGCTGCTGACGGTGGAGGTCACCAGCGTGTTCGGGGACCGCCCGGGGCCGCGCGCACCGGGGTCGGGGGCAGGCCTCGTCGGGATGCAGGAGCGGGTCGCGCTGCTGGGCGGCGAGATCGCGGCGGGACCCGTCACTCCCGGGGACGGGCCGAGGATATGGCGGGTGCGGGCCGAACTGCCCGTCGAGGAAAGGACGGTGAAGGGATGACGATCCGGGTACTGGTGGCGGAGGACCAGTCGGCCGTGCGGGCGGGACTGGTCCTGATTCTGCGCAGCGCGCCCGATGTCGAGGTGGTCGGGGAGGCACCGGACGGTGAGGCGGCGGTGCGGCTGGCCCGTGAACTGCGCCCGGATCTGGTGCTGATGGATGTGTCGATGCCCCGGCTGGACGGGGTGTCGGCAACGCGGCAGGTGGTGGCGGAGGGGCTGGCCGATGTGCTGGTGCTGACGACGTTCGATCTGGACGAGTACGTCTTCGGGGCCCTGCGGGCGGGCGCTGCGGGTTTTCTGCTGAAGAACACCGAGGCGCGTGAACTGCTCGAAGCGGTACGTACGGTGGCGCGCGGCGAGGGCATGATCGCCCCGGCCGTGACGCGCCGGCTGATCGCGGAGTTCGCCGGGACCGCCCCGGCGCGAGCGGCCGGCGCACCCGATCCTGCGGTCCTCGACACACTGACGCGACGCGAGCGCGAGGTACTGGGATGCCTGGGCCAGGGGCTGTCGAACGCCGAGATCGCGGTGCGGCTCTCGATGGCTGAGGCGACGGTGAAGACGCACGTCAGCCGCTTGCTGGGGAAGCTGGACCTGCGCAGCCGGGCCCAGGCAGCGGTGCTGGCACAGGGGTTGGGGATGTGAGGCCGAGAACCGATCTATGGTCCAGACCTCTTGACGATTGGTCCAGACCTTCCTAATCTCACCAGCACACTGCGGTGAGCACGCCATGACAAGGCGGGCTCAGGGCGGCGCAGGGTTTGCAGTCCACGGACCACCCCCCGTTTGTCCGGACCTCACCCGAGGAGCACCGTTGAGCACCGAAACCCCTCTACGCCGAACCGGATTCGGATTCGGCCCGGCCACCACCACCCGTACGAGAGCGATGGCAGGCCTCATCGCGCTGCTGCTCCCCCTCGCCGCGATGGTCGGACTGGCCGCCCCGGCCCAGGCCGCCACCTCCGCGACGGCCACCTACCTCAAGAAGTCCGACTGGGGCACCGGCTTCGAGGGCCAGTGGACGGTGAAGAACACCGGCACCACCGCGCTCAGTTCCTGGACCATCGAGTGGGACTTCCCCTCCGGCACGTCGGTCACGTCCGCCTGGGACGCCACCGTCACCAACTCCGGAACCCACTGGACCGCCAAGAACGCCGGCTGGAACGGTTCGGTCGCCCCCGGCGCCAGCGTCAGCTTCGGCTTCAACGGCGCCGGTCCCGGCGCCCCCACCGGCTGCAAGCTGAACGGTGCCTCCTGTGACGGCGGCAGCGTCCCCGGCGACAACGCACCCTCCGCTCCCGGCACCCCCACGGCGAGCTCCGTCACGGACACCTCGGCGAAGCTGAGCTGGAGCGCGGCCACCGACGACAACGGCATCAAGAACTACGATGTGCTGCGCGACGGTGCCGTGGTCGCCACGGTCACCGGTACGACGTACACCGACACCGGTCTCACCGCGGGCACCGACTACTCGTACACCGTCCGGGCCCGTGACACGGCCGGCCAGACCGGTCCGGTCAGCGGCGCGGTCAAGGTCCGCACCACCGGTGGCGGCGGCAACCCCGACCCGGGCACCGGCGGCAAGGTCAACCTCGGATACTTCACCGACTGGGGTGTCTACGGCCGGAACTACCACGTCAAGAACCTGGACACCTCCGGCTCCGCCGCGAAGATCACCCACATCAACTACGCCTTCGGCAACGTGACCGGCGGCAAGTGCGCGATCGGTGACGCCTACGCCGACTACGACATGGCGTACACCGCCGACAAGTCCGTCGACGGCGTCGCCGACACCTGGGACCAGCCGCTGCGCGGCAGCTTCAACCAGCTGCGCAAGCTCAAGGCGAAGTACCCGAACATCAAGGTCCTGTGGTCCTTCGGCGGCTGGACCTGGTCCGGCGGCTTCGGCGAGGCGGCGAAGAACCCGGCCGCGTTCGCCCAGTCCTGCTACGACCTGGTGGAGGACCCCCGCTGGGCCGATGTCTTCGACGGCATCGACATCGACTGGGAGTACCCCAACGCCTGCGGCCTGACCTGTGACACCAGCGGGCCGGCCGCACTGAAGAACATCACCACCGCACTGCGCTCGAAGTTCGGCAGCAACAACCTGGTGACGGCCGCCATCACCGCCGACGGCTCGGACGGCGGCAAGATCGACGCGGCTGACTACGCCGGCGCCGCCCAGTCCCTGAACTGGTACAACGTGATGACGTACGACTTCTTCGGCGCATGGGCGGACAAGGGCCCGACGGCCCCGCACTCCCCGCTCACCTCGTACAGCGGCATCCCGCAGGCCGGCTTCAACGCGTCCGACGCGATCGCCAAGCTGAAGGCCAAGGGCGTCCCCGCCTCGAAGCTGCTGCTGGGCATCGGCTTCTACGGCCGCGGCTGGACCGGCGTCACCCAGGACGCGCCCGGCGGCACCGCCACCGGTGCGGCCCCCGGTACGTACGAGGCGGGCATCGAGGACTACAAGGTCCTCAAGACCAGCTGCCCGGCCACCGGCACGATCGCCGGCACGGCGTACGCGCACTGCGGCACCAACTGGTGGAGCTATGACACCCCGGCCACCATCGCGTCCAAGATGACCTGGGCGAAGGGCCAGGGCCTGGGGGGCGCGTTCTTCTGGGAGTTCAGCGGTGACACCAGCAACGGTGAGCTCGTGAGCGCGATCAACAGCGGTCTGAAGTAACCCCCACGATCCGCTTCGGGATCAGCGCACAACCCCGGAAAGCAGCCGGGGAGACAGGTCCGCCCCCTGTCTCCCCGGTCCTTCGCTGTGCTGCTGTCCGTGGTGTCCGTGCCGCGCCTGCCCTGAAGTGCCTCAGTCGACGTTCATCCTGCCCCGGACATGTCCCGGGGGCCCCTTCGAGCGAGGCCCGTCTCAAGCGACATTGACTCGCTGGCCGGGCGGAGCCGCCTCCAGCCAGGCGAGGAAGCCGGTCAGGGCGTCCTCGCTCATCGCCAGTTCCAGGCGCGTCTCCCGGTGGAGACAGCCGAGCACGACTGCGTCGGAGAGCAGCGCGAGCTCCTCCTCGCCCTCGGGCAGCCGTCGGTCGATCACCTCGATCGCGGAACGCTCAAGGACGCGGCGGGGCCGGGGAGCGTACGAGAAGACACGGAACCAGTCGATACGGTCACCGCTGTAGCGCGCAACGCCGTACACCCAGCCCTTGCCCGAGAGGTCGGGCTCGGCCGACACGTTCCACCGCACGCTGCAGTCGAAGGTGCCACCGGAGCGCTGGATCAGCCGCCGGCGCAGACCGAAGACGAAGAGACCCACCGCAACCAGTACGACGACCAGGCCGCACACCCACAAAGCGAGGACCATCTCCACCGACCTCCTCGCATCGTCGAGTAACGGATACCACCCGGACTGCACCTGCACCTGCATCGCCTCAGCCGCGGCACGGTCTGGAGAGTTCCAGCTCGGGCCGCGGCTGAGGGTAAAGACATTCGGCGGGGTGCCTAGCGCACCGCCACCGCGCGGATTCGCACATCGGCGCGACGCTCGGCGGCGCCGTCCGCGTCCGACTTCGCACGCTCCAGCGCACGCTCGGCGCGCTCGACATCGATCTCGTCCGCCAGCTCGGCGATCTCCGCCAGCAGCGAAAGCTTGTCGTCAGCGAACGAGAGGAAACCGCCGTGCACCGCCGCGACTACGGTTGCGCCCTCGCTCGTACGGATCGTCACCGGGCCCGACTCCAGCACACCGAGAAGCGGCTGGTGACCGGGCATGACGCCGATGTCGCCGGACGTGGTACGCGCGACGACCAGGGTGGCCTCGCCGGACCAGACACTGCGGTCCGCGGCGACCAGCTCGACGTGCAGCTCAGCAGCCAAGAGTGGCTCCTCGGGTCACCACCCGGCCGTTGGAGCCGGGTGTTGGGTCAATTCTACGGGGCGTGGTGAGGGGGACGGGACGCACCCGCCCCCCTCGGTGAGCCATGGGCTCAGGAGACGCCGAGCTCCTTGGCGTTGGCCTTGAGGTCCTCAATGCCACCGCACATGAAGAACGCCTGCTCCGGGAAGTGGTCGTACTCACCGTCGCAGATCGCGTTGAACGCGGAGATCGACTCCTCGAGCGGAACGTCCGAACCGTCCACGCCGGTGAACTGCTTGGCGACGTGGGTGTTCTGCGACAGGAAGCGCTCGACACGACGGGCACGGTGGACAACGAGCTTGTCCTCCTCGCCCAGCTCGTCGATACCGAGGATCGCGATGATGTCCTGGAGGTCCTTGTACTTCTGGAGGATCCCCTTGACACGCATGGCGGCCGCGTAGTGGTCCTGCGCGATGTAGCGCGGGTCCAGGATCCGGGACGTGGAGTCCAGCGGGTCCACGGCCGGGTAGATGCCCTTCTCGGAGATCGGACGGGAGAGAACCGTCGTCGCGTCGAGGTGGGCGAAGGTGGTGGCCGGGGCCGGGTCGGTCAGGTCGTCCGCGGGGACGTAGATCGCCTGCATCGAGGTGATCGAGTGACCACGGGTCGACGTGATGCGCTCCTGCAGCAGACCCATCTCGTCGGCCAGGTTCGGCTGGTAACCCACTGCGGACGGCATACGGCCGAGCAGCGTGGAGACCTCGGAGCCGGCCTGGGTGTACCGGAAGATGTTGTCGATGAAGAAGAGCACGTCCTGCTTCTGCACATCGCGGAAGTACTCCGCCATGGTCAGACCGGCCAGCGCGACACGCAGACGGGTGCCCGGGGGCTCGTCCATCTGACCGAAGACAAGGGCGGTCTTGTCGATGACGCCCGAGTCCTGCATCTCCTCGATGAGGTCGTTGCCCTCACGGGTACGCTCACCGACGCCCGCGAACACCGACACACCGTCGTGGTTGTTGGCGACGCGGTAGATCATTTCCTGGATCAGAACGGTCTTGCCGACACCGGCACCACCGAACAGACCGATCTTTCCACCCTTGACGTACGGGGTGAGAAGGTCGATGACCTTGACGCCGGTCTCGAACATCTCGGTCTTCGACTCGAGCTGGTCGAAGTTGGGCGCCTTGCGGTGGATCGGCCAGCGCTCGGTGACCTCGGCCTCGGCCTCGGGCTTGTTCAGGATCTCACCGAGGGTGTTGAACACCTTGCCCTTGGTGATCTCGCCGACCGGGACCGTGATGCCGGTGCCCGTGTCGGTCACCGGGGCCTGGCGGACCAGACCGTCGGTGGGCTGCATCGAGATCGCGCGGACCAGGCCGTCGCCGAGGTGCTGGGCGACCTCGAGCGTCAGCTTCTTGAGCTTGCCGTCCTCGGCCGGGTCGGCCACCTGGACGGTCAGCGCGTTGTAGATCTCCGGCATCGCGTCGACGGGGAACTCCACGTCGACGACCGGGCCGATGACCCGGGCGACGCGGCCCGTGGCGACGGCCGTCTCAACTGTGGTCGTCATTACTTGTCACTCCCCGCGGTCGCGTCGGCCAGCGCACTGGCACCACCGACGATCTCGCTGATTTCCTGGGTGATTTCGGCCTGGCGGGCCGCGTTGGCAAGCCGGGAGAGGCTCTTGATGAGCTCTCCGGCGTTGTCGGTGGCCGACTTCATCGCGCGGCGGCGGGCGGCGTGCTCGGAAGCAGCGGCCTGCAGCAGTGCGTTGTAGATCCGGCTCTCGACATACCGCGGAAGCAGGGCGTCGAGGACGTCCTCCGCCGACGGCTCGAAGTCGAAGAGCGGCAGGATCTCGCCCTTGCCCTCTTCTTCCTTCGTCGTGTCGAGGCTGAGCGGCAGCATCCGGTCGTCCACCGGGTTCTGCGTCATCATCGACACGAACTCCGTGAAGACGATGTGCAGCTCGTCCACGCCGCCCTCGGCGGTCTCCTGGGTGACCGCTTCGATCAGCGGGGCCGCAGCCCGCTTCGCATCCGCGTACGTCGGGCTGTCGGTGAAGCCGGTCCACGAGTCCGCGATCTTGCGCTCACGGAAGCCGTAGTAGGCGACACCCTTGCGGCCGATCACATACGTGACGACCTCCTTGCCCTCACCGTGCAGACGCTCGGTCAGTCGCTCCGCCGCCTTGATGGCGTTGGAGGAGTAACCGCCGGCCAGACCGCGGTCGCTCGTGATGAGCAGGATCGCGGCCCGCGCCGGAGCGTCGGCCTCGGTGGTCAGCGGGTGCTTGGTGGTGGAGCCGGTCGCCACCGCGGTCACCGCACGGGTGAGCTCGGTCGCGTACGGCGTCGACGCCGCCACCTGGCGCTGCGCCTTGACGATGCGCGAAGCGGCGATCATCTCCATCGCCTTGGTGATCTTCTTCGTGGCGGTGACGGAGCGAATGCGGCGCTTGTAAACGCGAAGCTGAGCGCCCATCGATCAGCCCTCGCCCAGAAGCTTGCCGTCCGAGGTCTCGAACTGCTGCTTGAAGGCGGCGACCGCGTCGGCAACCGACTGCAGCGTGTCGTCGGACATCTTGGCGCCCTCGGCGATGCTGGTCAGGAGCTCCTTGCGCTCGCGGCGCAGGTACTCCAGCAGCTCGCTCTCGAAGCGACGGATGTCCTCGACCGGGACGTCGTCCATCTTGCCGGTGGTGCCGGACCAGATGGAGACGACCTGCTCCTCGACCGGGTACGGGTTGTACTGCGGCTGCTTCAGCAGCTCGACCATGCGCTTACCGCGCTCCAGCGACGCCTTCGAGGCCGCGTCCAGGTCGGAACCGAAGGCGGCGAACGCCTCCAGCTCACGGTACTGGGCGAGGTCGACACGGAGACGGCCGGAGACCTGGCGCATCGCCTTGTGCTGGGCGGAGCCACCGACACGGGAGACCGAGATACCGACGTTCAGGGCCGGACGCTGGCCGGCGTTGAACAGGTCGGACTCCAGGAAGCACTGGCCGTCGGTGATGGAGATGACGTTGGTCGGGATGAACGCCGAAACGTCGTTCGCCTTGGTCTCGACGATCGGGAGGCCCGTCATCGAACCGGCGCCCATCTCGTCGGAGAGCTTCGCGCAGCGCTCCAGCAGACGCGAGTGGAGGTAGAAGACGTCGCCCGGGTAGGCCTCACGGCCCGGCGGACGGCGCAGCAGCAGCGACACGGCGCGGTAGGCGTCGGCCTGCTTCGAGAGGTCGTCGAAGATGATCAGGACGTGCTTGCCCTGGTACATCCAGTGCTGACCGATGGCCGAACCGGTGTACGGCGCAAGGTACTTGAAGCCGGCCGGGTCGGACGCCGGGGCGGCGACGATGGTCGTGTACTCGAGCGCGCCGGCCTCTTCCAGGGCACCGCGCACGGAGGCGATGGTGGAGCCCTTCTGACCGATGGCGACGTAGATGCAGCGCACCTGCTTGTTCACGTCGCCCGAGCGCCAGTTGTCGCGCTGGTTGATGATCGTGTCGACGGCCAGAGCGGTCTTACCGGTCTGACGGTCACCAATGATCAGCTGACGCTGGCCGCGGCCGATCGGGACCATGGCGTCGACGGCCTTGTAGCCGGTCTGCATCGGCTCGTGCACCGACTTACGGACCATGACGCCAGGGGCCTGCAGCTCGAGGGCGCGGCGGCTGTCGGTCGCGATCTCGCCGAGACCGTCGATCGGGTTGCCGAGCGGGTCGACGACGCGACCGAGGTAACCCTCGCCGACGCCGACGGAGAGCACCTCACCGGTGCGCTGCACCGGCTGGCCCTCCTCGATTCCGCTGAACTCGCCGAGCACGATCGCACCGATCTCGCGCTCCTCGAGGTTGAGGGCGAGACCGAGGGTTCCGTCCTCGAACTTCAGCAGCTCGTTCGCCATGGCCGAGGGAAGACCCTCGACCTTCGCGATGCCGTCGCCGGCAACGCTGACCGTACCGACCTCCTCGCGCGAGGCCGCGTCCGGCTTGTACGCCTGGACAAAGTTCTCCAGCGCGTCCCGGATCTCCTCCGGCCGGATCGTGAGCTCCGCCATCTGGGTTCCCTGCTCTCCTTGTTGGGCCCGAAGTTTCTTAAGGGGGTCTGGGGGCCGACCCCCAGGAATCTTCTGCAGTTTCTGCACGGCCCAACCGGGCCGCTGGTCTTGCTTGTTCTGTTGCTGCGCTGTGTCAGCCGGCCATGCGACGGGACACCTCGTCGAGGCGCTCCGCGATGCTGCCGTTGATGATCTCGTCACCGACCCGCACCGCGATCCCGCCGAGGACCGTCGGGTCCACGTCGAGGTTCAGGTGCATCGGCCGACCGTAGATCGTCGTCAGTGCGGCGCCGAGGCGCTGCTTCTGCTGATCGCTCAGCGGCACTGCCGACGTGACCACGGCGACCATGCGGTCCCGGCGCTCCGCGGCAAGCTTGGAGAGGGACTCGAGTCCCGCTTCCAGGCTACGTCCCCGGGGCTGGGTCACAAGCCGCCCGACGAGGCGCTCGGTGGCGGGCCGTGCCTTGCCGCCGAGCAGGCTGTGCAGCAGCTCAGCCCTGGCAGCGGCGGACGCGGACCGGTTGGTGAGCGCGGCGCGCAGCTCCTTGTCGGAGGCGACGATCCGGCCGAACCGGAAGAGCTCGTCCTCGACGTCGTCGAGATCCCCGCTGCGCTGGGCGGCGGTGAGATCTGCGGTGCTCGCCAGTTCCTCGACCGAGTCGACCAGGTCACGCGACTGCGACCAGCGGGAGCGGACCATGCCGGAGATCAGGTCGACGGTCTCGCCGCCCACCTGGCCGCGCAGCAGTCGTCCGGCCAGCTCCGCCTTGGCCTCACCGGCCTGCGACGGGTCGGTCAGGACCCGCCGCAGTGAGACCTCGCGCTGGAGCAGCGCCGTGACGGCGGCCAGCTCCTCGGCGAGCTTCGCCGCGTCGACCGACGTGTGGTCGGTCAGCGCGTCGAGACGCTCACGTGCGGCAGCCAGTGCCTCGCGGCTCGCGCCGTTCATCGGACAGCCTCGGCCTTCGCCTCGAGCTCGTCGAGGAAACGGTCGATGGTGCGGCTCTGCCGGGCGTGGTCCTCGAGGGACTCGCCGACGAGCCTGCCGGCCAGGTCGGTGGCGAGCTTGCCCACGTCCTGACGCAGCGCGGAAGCCGCGGCCTTGCGGTCGGCCTCGATCTGGGCGTGGCCGGCAGCGATGATCTCCTCGCGCTGCCGCTGGCCTTCCGCCCGCATCTCCTGCAGGATCACGGTGCCCTGCTCCTGCGCCTCCTGGCGCAGGCGGGCGGCCTCGTGACGGGCCTCGGCGAGCTGAGCCTTGTACTGCTCAAGCACGCTCTGGGCCTCGGTCTGGGCCGCATCGGCCTTCTCGATACCGCCTTCGATGGCCTCGCGGCGCTCGTCCAGAACCTTGTTGATGTTCGGGAGGAGCTTCTTGGCGAGGAAGCCGAAGACGATGACGAAGGCGATCAGACCGATGACGAGCTCAGGGATCGGCGGAAAGAGAGGATTCTCTGGTTTTTCGGCCGCGAGCTGAACCAGGGGGTTCACATCAGTGCCTTTCGTCGGAACGGACTAGTCGCAGTTCGTCAGCTGTAGACGAACGGCATGACCAGACCGATCAGGGCGAGCGCCTCACAGAAGGCGAAGCCGAGAATCTGGTTGGCGCGGATCAGGCCGGCAGCCTCGGGCTGACGGGCGAGAGCCTGCGTGCCGTTACCGAAGATGATGCCGACGCCGACACCCGGGCCGATTGCGGACAGGCCATAACCGATGGAGCTGAGGGAACCGGTGACGGCGGCAAGGGTCTGGGACATGCCAGTTCTTCCTTCTCTTTCACGGACCGGTGGGGGTTGGCCACCGGACGACTGGGGGGAGGGGAGGCGCGATCAGTGGTGCTCGGCGACAGCGCCCTGGATGAAGCTGCACGCCAGGAGCACGAAGACGTACGCCTGAACAGCCTGGATGAAGAGCTCGAAGGCGGTCATCACGACGACCATCACGAACGAGACACCCGCGTAGGCGATACCGATGCCGTTCAGCAGGTACCAGCTGGCGATGGTGAAGAGCAGCAGCAGCGTGTGACCGGCGAACATGTTCGCGAAAAGTCGGACCGCGTGCGTGAAGGGCCGGACCAGGACGTTCGAGAAGAACTCGATGACCATGACCAGCGGCAGTACCGGGCCGAGCGACTTGTCGTAGCCCGTCAGGTTCTTGAAGCCGCCGACGAAGCCGTGCCGCTTGAAGGTGATGCTCATCCAGAGGATGTAGACGATCGCCGCCAGGCCCGCCGGGTACGCGATGACCGAGGTCACCGGGAACTGGGCGAGCGGGATGATCGACCAGAGGTTCATCATCCAGACGAAGAAGAAGATCGACACCATCAGCGGGACGTACTTCTCGCCCTCGCGCTTGCCGAGCGTCTCGTAGACGATCCCGCGGCGGACGAAGTCGTAACCGGCCTCGGCGACCATCTGCAGCTTGCCCGGGACGACCTTCGGCTTGCGGAAGGCGGCCCAGAAGAAGCCGACGATGATGACCGTACCGAGGAGCGCCAGCAGCATCGTCTTGTTGAAGTAGACGTTGCTGTCCGCGTTTCCGAAGATCGGCTCGAACAGGAAAGAGTGCAAGCCGGGACCCGGGAAACCACAACCGGAGAAGATGTGGCAATCGGTCTCGAAGGCGAGCACCTGTGTCGGGTCAGCACTCACCGCGGGCTCCTTCAGCGTGGCGCATAGGTACGGCAACCTCGTTGTGTCGGCGCGGCGCGCAGCCGCGGTTCGGCACTGGACTGGTGTTACGGATGTGTGAGCGGCAGTCAGGCATTGAGCCTCGCGATCGAGCAGGCGTCAGCTCACATGCCCGCGCCCGCAATGCCGCAGTTGGAACCGGACGATAGCAGGGTCTGAAACCTGCACTTATACCGCCCCTACCTTTCACGTCTTCGGGCCCGCGTTCGTGGGCTTGTCGCCCTGGTCGGACTCGGGCTCGACGTACAGGATCTTGGCCTTCATGTGCGCACGCGCCTGTGCGCCGATCCACACGAGAGTCAGCGCGACCAGAGTGATCGCGAAGGCTTTCGGGTCGAACATCGTCGTGTTCTTGAATGCGGCGACAAAGATGAACAGCAGGAGGAGCTGAGCCGTATACAGCATCAGCCCCATCGCCTGGAAGAGGTGAGGCAGGGACCTGGCGGTCCGTTGCAGAACCACGAGGCCGATCCCCATGAAGAGGACCACCACGATGGTCGCAACGAGCGCCCCGAGGGCTCCCTTGCCACCGGCGACGCCACTGCTGACGGCGACGGCGACGGCGCCGGCGACAGCGGTGGGTACGGCGGCTTGAAGGAGAGTCCGGACGTCGTTGGACGGCATGGCGGCAGCTCCGCTTGCAGGGGGTGGGCAGTGTGTCGTCATGGACGAGCGTAGGCCCGGTCCGAGTCGATGCTTCGGGCCGATGGACCGTCTCACTGGGGTCCTTCGACTGTGTCACCGGGCTTAGTGAACGGTATCACAAACTATTTGATGAGGTCTTTACTAAGAAAGTGTGCTTGCTGTCACACGTGAGAGTTAACCCGCGCGTGTGAGCAAGATGACTCGACCTCTTGTCCGGTATTGCCCCTGATGCCTGAATCATCGGCGGGCGGAATCGGCCTTACGACTTTTCGAAGAACGCGAACGGGGTCCGATCGCGGTCGCTCCGTTGACGCCGGAGACACCGACGACGACGCGTTCCGGCTCCCGCGGCCCATGCTCGTCCTGCCCCATTTGCCGTTCCCGGGGCTCCTGTTGCGCGTCGTGCGCGGCTTCGGAGCTCTTGCCCCGTTGGTCCCAGCGGCGGTAGCGGGGCGGCACGAAGCGCTCCGCCCAGCGCGGGGCGCGCGGTGTGAAGCGGGGCATCAGCAGCAGGACCAGACCCACCGCGCTCAGCCCCACGATCACCAGCGCGATCCACAGCGACGTCGAGTGCACGGAGTAGCCGACCGCACCGAAGGCGATCAGGGCCGACCAGAAGTACATGATCAACACGGCCCTGCTGTGCGAATGGCCGATCTCCAGCAGCCGGTGGTGCAGATGGCCGCGGTCCGCGGCAAACGGCGACTGGCCCTTCCAGGTGCGCCGGACGATCGCCAGCACCAGGTCCGCGGCCGGGATCGCGATGATCGTCAGCGGCAGCAGCAGCGGAATGAAGACCGGCAGCATCGCGTGCGTGGCCTCTCGCTCACTGCCCGCGAAGAGCTTCATCGCGTCCGGGTCGACCTGCCCCGTGACAGAAATCGCACCGGCGGCCAGCACGAGACCGATCAGCATCGAGCCGGAGTCACCCATGAAGATCCGGGCGGGATGCATGTTGTGCGGCAGGAAGCCGAGGCACATGCCCATCAGGATCGCTGTGAAGAGCGTCGCGGGGGCGGCCGCCTCGATCATGTGCCCGTACCAGAGCCGGTACGTGTAGAGGAAGAACGCGGCCGAGGCGATGCACACCATGCCGGCCGCCAGACCGTCCAGGCCGTCGACGAAGTTGACCGCGTTGATCGTGACGACGACCAGCGCGACGGTGAGCAGCGTGCCCTGCCACTGGGTGAGCGCGACCGTGCCGATGCCGGGGATCGGCAGCCACAGGATGGTCAGCCCCTGGATGACCATGACCGCGGCGGCGATCATCTGCCCGCCGAGCTTGATCAGGGCATCGATCTCGAACTTGTCGTCGAGGACGCCGATCAGCCAGATCAGCGCGGCACCGGAGAGCAGCGCCCGCGGTTCGCTGGACAGGTGGAAGACACTGTCGAGGTTGTACAGATGGGCCGCGACGATCAGTCCGGCGCACAGCCCGCCGAACATGGCGATGCCACCGAGCCTCGGTGTCGGTTCTCGGTGGACGTCACGCGCACGGATCGCGGGCATCGCCCCGACCGCGATGGCGAACTTCCGCACCGGGCCGGTGAGCAGATAGGTCACCGCGGCCGTGACACAGAGCGTCAGCAAGTAATCACGCACGGGCTGCCCCACAGATATCGCCGGCCATCTCAGCCCACACCTTAACTACGTCGGCCTCATGGTTGAGGACACGGAGGTACGGGCGATGGTTGCATGCACCACGTCTACCCCGGATAGGGAGGATATTTCCCGGCCAGTTCCCTCACCTCGGCGCGGACGTCGCCTTCCTCACGTACCGCAGCCCCGAAGAGCACCGCGAGCCGTGCCATGTCGGTCACGTTCATGCCCTGGGTGGTGACCGCGGCAGTGCCGAGCCTGATGCCCCGGGCGTCCCCGTAAGGCAGCGCGCAGGTGTCCAGCACCATGCCCGCCGCCGCGAGCCGTTCGCGGGCGGTGCGGCCGTCGACGCCCAGTGGCGCCGGGTCCACGACGATCAGGTGGGTGTCCGTGCCGCCGGTGGTCACTTCGAACCCCTCGGCCTCCAGACCGGCCGCCAGAACCCGGGCGTGTGCCACCACGTGATGGGCGTACGCGGCGAACGCCGGTGTTGCCGCCTCGCCGAACGCGACCGCCTTCGCCGCAACCGTGTGCATCTGCGCGCCGCCCTGGGTGAACGGGAAGACCGCCCGGTCGATCCGCTCGGCCAGCTCCGATCCGCACAGGATCATGCCGCCGCGCGGCCCGCGCAGCACCTTGTGCGTGGTGGCGCACACCACGTCGGCGTACGGGACGGGACTGGGCGCCGCTCCCCCGGCGATCAGCCCCATCGGGTGCGCGGCGTCGGCGATCAGATACGCGCCGACCTCGTCGGCGATCTCGCGGAACAGCTTGTAGTCGGGATGGCGGGGGTACGAGATCGAGCCGCTGACGATCGCCTTGGGCCGGTGTGCCCGGGCCAGGGTGCGCACCTGCTCGTAGTCGATCAGGCCGCTCTCCGAGTCGACCCCGTACCCGACGAACTCGAACCATCGGCCGGAGAAGTTGGCGGGCGAGCCATGGGTGAGATGTCCGCCGTACGGGAGACCCATCGCGAGCACCGTGTCGCCGGGGCGCAGCAGGGCCGCGTACGCCGCCAGGACGGCCGAGGAGCCGGAGTGCGGCTGAACGTTCGCGTGCTCGGCGCCGAAGAGCGCAGTGGCCCGCTGGACGGCGATGAGTTCGGCGGCGTCGGCCAGCTCGCAGCCGCCGTGATGGCGGGCGCCGGGGTAACCCTCGGCGTACTTGTTGGCGAGCGGCGAGCCGAGGGCGGCGAGTACCGCGGGCGAGGTGAAGTTCTCGGCGGCGATCAGCTGCAGCGTGCTCGACTGCCGGTGCAGCTCCCCCAGCAGCACGTCGGCGATTTCCGGGTCTCCCCGGAGCAGGGCGCCGAAATCCTGCGGCAGGGCTGTGACGGTGGCGGAGGAGGGTGCGGCGGGAGTGGTGACCGACATCTGACGGCTCCGGGCCTGGGGAGGGGGATGCGTTGGCGTCGGATCCAATGTAGGCCGGTACGCGTGCGCCCGCCCGCTGCCCGGGCGCGTCAGTGCGGGGCCGGTACGCCCGTCAGTGCGGTGACCACCGGGTCGAGCGCCTGGTTGATCTCGTCGCCGATGGAACGGAAGAACGTGATCGGGGCACCGTACGGGTCGTAGACCTCGTCCGCCTCGGCAGTGGGGGCCAGCAGCCAGCCGCGCAGCGCGGCGGCCGCACGGACCAGCGCACGGGCGCGTTCGACAACACCCTCGTCGCGCGGGTCGGGCAGCGTCGCGGGGTCTATGGCCCGGACCAGCCGGGTGAATTCCTTGAGCGTGAACGTCCTCAGGCCGGCCGAGTGACCCATCGAGATCACCTGGGCGCGGTGGTCCCGGGTGGCGGTCAGGACGAGGTCGGCGCGGATCACGTGCTCGTCGAGGAGCTCGCGGCCGACGAAGCCGGTGGCATCGGCGCCGAAGTCGGCGAGGACGATCTCGGCGTTGGTTTCCATCGGGGCGCCTTCGTGCCCCCAGGTGCCCGCGCTCTCCACGACCAGGCCGCCGCTGAGCGGGTCGCCGAGCCGGTCCACCAGGGCATGGCGGGTCAGCCGCTCGGTGATCGGCGAGCGGCAGACGTTGCCGGTGCTGACGTGGAGGATGCGGAAGGTGTCGGTCCGCCCCGCTATGCCACGCCCCTCAGGGGCGGTCAATTGGCCACCTCGAGGTCCGGTACCACCTTGCGGAGTTCCTCGACGGAGAGGGCTCCGGCCCGCAGCAGGACCGGGACCTTGCCGGTGACGTCGACGATCGAGGACGGCACGATGCCGGGCGTCGGGCCGCCGTCGAGGTAGACGGAGACGGAGTCGCCGAGCATCTCCTGGGCGGCGTCGCAGTCCTCGGGAGCCGGGTGTCCGGTGAGGTTGGCGCTGGAGACGGCCATCGGGCCGACCTCGGTGAGCAGTTCGATGGCGACCGGGTGCAGCGGCATCCGGATGGCGACGGTGCCACGGGTGTCGCCGAGGTCCCACTGGAGCGAGGGCTGGTGCTTGGCGACAAGCGTGAGGGCTCCCGGCCAGAAGGCGTCGACGAGTTCCCAGGCCTGCTCGGAGAAGTCCGTGACGAGGCCGTGCAGGGTGTTCGGGGAGCCGATCAGGACAGGGGTCGGCATGTTGCGGCCGCGGCCCTTGGCGTCGAGCAGGTCGGCGACGCCCTCGGAACTGAAGGCGTCGGCACCGATCCCGTAGACGGTGTCGGTGGGCAGCACGACCAGCTCTCCGCGGCGGACGGCGGACGCGGCTTCACGCAGACCCGTCGTACGGTCGGTCGCGTCGTTGCAGTCGTATCGCCGAGCCATCAGCCGGCCTCCTCAAGCATGTACGGGTATGGCGGGTACGGGTCGTGCGGGTGCGTGGCGCCGGTCACGGCATGGCCTTGCGGGCCGTCGCGAACCGGGGCCGTCGGTTCAGATCGGGGTGGTCGGCCGCGTCGGCCCAGCCCCGCTCCTCGGTGAAGATCCACGGCACCTGGCCGCCCTGGGTGTCGGCGTGCTCGATGACGACGAGGCCACCGGGGCGCAGCAGGCGGTGCGCGGTGCGTTCAAGGCCGCGGATGGTGTCGAGTCCGTCCTCGCCGGAGAAGAGCGCCATCTGCGGATCATGGTCACGGGCCTCGGGTGCCACGTACTCCCACTCGGTGAGCGGGATGTACGGCGGGTTGGAGATGACCAGGTCGACCTGGCCGTCGAGCTCGGGAAGGGCTGTCAGAGCGTCTCCGCGGTGCACGGTGACCCGAGACCCCTCGGCGTTCTTCCGCGTCCATCTGAGGGCGTCCTCGGAGAGCTCCACGGCGTGCACGCGCGAGCGCGGCACCTCCTGGGCCATGGCGAGGGCGATGGCGCCCGATCCCGTGCACAGGTCGACGATCAGCGGCTCGACGACGTCCATCGCCCGGACGGCGTCTATCGCCCAGCCGACGACCGACTCGGTCTCCGGGCGGGGCACGAAGACTCCGGGGCCGACCTGGAGCTCCA
Source organism: Streptomyces sp. NPDC048411 (assembly GCF_040704695.1). Classification (NCBI taxonomy): domain Bacteria; kingdom Bacillati; phylum Actinomycetota; class Actinomycetes; order Kitasatosporales; family Streptomycetaceae; genus Streptomyces; species Streptomyces sp. NPDC048411. The sequence continues at coordinate 93,263 of NZ_JBEZKL010000005.1, read as the reverse complement.
GGTAGCGGAAGAAGGCGCGGCCGGTGATGTGCTGGAGCGGTTCGCGGGCCTCGCGGCGGGCGATGGTCTCCCAGTACCGGGCGTCGAAGTCCTCGTCCGGCACCAGGTGCAGCTCGCCCCGCTTGACACCGTGCACGAACGCGGCAAGTTCCTCCGCGTCGAATCGCGGCGAGGGTACACCGGCGTCGGCCAGCCGTTGGGTGGCCTGGGCCACCTCGGCGAGCAGCAGGTTCATCGCGGTTCTCCGTACGGGTTTACGGGCGGGGCGGGCGTTCTTATGCGGCGGCGAGCTTGGCGGCGGAGTCGGCGTCGACACAGGCCTGGATCACGGCGTCCAGCTCCCCGTCGAGCACCTGGTCCAAGTTGTACGCCTTGAAGCCGACGCGGTGGTCCGAGATCCGGTTTTCCGGGAAGTTGTACGTACGGATCTTCTCGGAACGGTCGACGGTACGCACCTGGCTGCGCCGGACGTCCGAGGCTTCCTGCTCGGCCGCTTCCTGGGCCGCGGCAAGCAGTCGCGAACGCAGGATACGCATCGCCTGCTCCTTGTTCTGGAGCTGGCTCTTCTCGTTCTGGCAGGAGGCGACCACACCGGTCGGCAGGTGTGTGATGCGGACGGCGGAGTCCGTGGTGTTGACGGACTGGCCGCCGGGGCCCGAGGACCGGTAGACGTCGATACGGAGATCGTTGGCGTGGATCTCGACGTCGACCTCCTCCGCCTCGGGCGTGACGAGCACACCGGCGGCGGAGGTGTGGATACGGCCCTGCGACTCGGTGGACGGCACGCGCTGCACGCGGTGCACCCCGCCCTCGTACTTCAGCCGGGCCCACACGCCCTGGCCGGGCTCGGTGGCGCCGTTGCCGCCCTTGGTCTTCACCGCGACCTGGACGTCCTTGTAGCCGCCGAGCTCGGACTCGGTGGAGTCGATGATCTCGGTCTTCCAGCCGATGCGCTCGGCGTACCGCAGATACATGCGCAGCAGATCGCCGGCGAAGAGGGCCGACTCGTCGCCGCCCGCGCCCGCCTTGATCTCCAGGAGCACGTCCTTGTCGTCACTGGGGTCGCGCGGGACCAGGAGGAGGCGGAGCTTCTCGGTCAGCTCCTCGCGGTGCTTCTCCAGCTCCTTGACCTCGGCGGCGAACTCGGGGTCGTCCGCGGCGAGCTCGCGGGCGGTTTCGATGTCGTCACCGGCCCGCTTCCAGGAGCGGTACGCACCGACGATCGGGGTCAGCTCGGCGTAGCGCTTGTTGAGCTTGCGCGCGTTGGCCTGGTCGGCGTGGACCGCGGGATCCGCGAGCTTCTTCTCGAGATCGGCCTGTTCGCCGATCAGTTCCTCGACCGCCTCGAACATCGGGGGCTCCTGGGGGTGGGGTATCCCCTGCTCATGAAGAGCTTGGGGAAGGTACTCGATATGCCTGCTGCACGGCGTCGTGCTGTCCGGGCGGGGTACGGGGAGACCCCGTACACCCGGCCGGAAAAAAACGCCGGCCTCGGCGCCCCCCCGGAAGAGGGCGCCAAGGACCGGCGCAAGAGCTCGCTACTTGCTGGCGGAGCCTGCAGCCTTGCCGAAGCGGGCCTCGAAGCGGGCCACACGGCCACCGGTGTCGAGGATCTTCTGCTTGCCCGTGTAGAACGGGTGGCACTCGGAGCAGACGTCGGCGCGGATGTTGCCGCCGTCGATGGTGCTCCGGGTGGTGAACGACGCGCCACAGGTGCAGCTGACCTGCGTCTCGACGTACTCGGGGTGGATGTCGCGCTTCAAGGGTGTCTCCTAGGTTCGGGAGGGCGCCGGGTCGCATGCGCGGATTTGCGCATCCGTGAACCGGGACCGACGTACCAGTCTGCCAGGACCAGCCGTATCTCCCAAAACCGGGGGCGGGCCGCAACTATTCCCGACCGTTCGGGAACACATCGCGTCTGTCCTGTTACCGATGTGACGGGGGTCTACTGGACGACCTTGCCGGCCACGCCCTTGTCGCCCGCCGACTTCTCGGTGGCGGAGGCCGGGATCGGCTTGTCGTGCTTGAGGGCGGTCCACACCTGCTGTGCGGACTCCTCCAGCGGAATGACGCGGTTCGGGTCGGCCGGGTCGTACTGCACGGGCATCGTCACCATGGTGACGTTCTTCGAGCCGAGCCCCTTGAGACCGGTGGCGAAGCCGGTGAGCTTCTCGACCGAACCCAGGTCGGAGTCGGTGGTGACGGCCTTCGTCGCCGTGTCCGCGAGGTCGAACAGGGTCTTCGGGTTCGAGAACACCCCGACGCTCTTCACCTGTTCCATCAGCGCCTTGATGAACGCCTGCTGGAGCTGGATGCGGCCGAGGTCGCTGCCGTCGCCGATGCTCTTGCGGGTGCGGACCAGGCCGAGCGACTGTTCTCCGTCGAGGGTGTGGGTGCCGGGCTGCAGATGCAGATGACTCTTGGAGTCGTCGATCGCCTGCGTGGTGGTGATCTTGACTCCGCCGAGCTGGTCGATGAGCTTCTTGAAGCCCGTGAAATCGACCTCGACGTAGTGGTCCATGCGGATGCCGGACATCGACTCGACGGTCTTGACCGCGCAGGCCGGTCCGCCGACCTCGTACGCCGTGTTGAACATCGCGCGCTGCTGGCCCGCGACCGTCTCACCGGTGGTGTCGCTCGTGCAGTCGGGGCGGGTGACGAGGGTGTCGCGCGGGATGGAGACGACGCTGGCCGTCTTGTGACCCTTGTTGACATGCACGACCATCGCGGTGTCCGAGCGGGCGGTGCCTTCGTCCGCGCCGTAGGCGGAGTTCGCGCCGGAGCGGGAGTCGGAGCCGAGGACGAGAATGTCCTGCGAGCCGTTGTCGACGTTGACGGGGCGGTTCTTGCCGAGCGCGGCGTTGATGTCGACGGCCTTGAGATTGTCGTTGAGCTTCACGTACGCGTATCCCAGCCCCGCACCGCCGACGACGACCACACCGGCCGCGGTCCAGGCGGCTATGACCGTGGCCCTGCGGCGGCGGGACGGCTTCTTCCGGCGCTTGCCGGTGGCGCGTATCCGGGTGCTGCTCCCGCTCTGCCCGGCCATCCGTCTCCCTCGATCCTCGCTTGCTCCCGGCGACCCCTTGCTGTGGTGTTCGGGCATTGGTTGTGTCGCTCTGTCGCCACTTCGTACGACGACGTGACTCGGAGAAGGGTTGCACAGCAACATGTGACGCCCATGTGGCGACGGAACCCGCACGCAGCGCCGGTGAACAGCCGGTGACCCCGCACCCACCTGCGGTTTCTTGCCCGCTACAGCCAATTTGGACGCGGGGGCGGAACGGTCGCCGTGTGGCGAAGGTCTCGGATCGGGCGGTTCGAGCGAAACACCGGAAAAAGGGCCGACCCCGTCACCGAGGTGACGGGGTCGGCCCTTTTGACGACCGGCGGTGCAGGACTGCCGGAACGGTACGAGGTCAGTCGTTGCCGTTGCCCGGGGCGGGTGTCGTCTTCTGGATCTGGAGGAGGAACTCCGCGTTGGACTGGGTCTTCTTCATCCGGTCCAGGAGCAGCTCGATCGCCTGCTGCTGGTCGAGCGCGTGGAGCACCCGGCGCAGCTTCCAGACAATCGCCAACTCGTCGCTGCCGAGCAGGATTTCTTCCTTACGGGTGCTGGACGCGTCGACGTCCACCGCCGGGAAGATGCGCTTGTCCGAGAGCTTCCGGTCGAGCTTGAGCTCCATGTTGCCGGTGCCCTTGAACTCCTCGAAGATCACCTCGTCCATGCGCGAGCCGGTCTCGACGAGCGCGGTGGCCAGGATGGTCAGCGAGCCGCCGTCCTCGATGTTGCGCGCAGCACCGAAGAAGCGCTTCGGCGGGTACAGCGCGGTCGAGTCGACACCACCGGACAGGATGCGGCCGGATGCCGGGGCCGCGAGGTTGTACGCGCGGCCGAGGCGGGTGATCGAGTCCAGCAGGACGACCACGTCGTGACCCAGCTCGACGAGACGCTTGGCGCGCTCGATTGCCAGCTCGGCGACGGTGGTGTGGTCCTCGGCGGGACGGTCGAAGGTCGAGGAGATGACCTCGCCCTTCACCGACCGCTGCATGTCGGTGACCTCTTCCGGACGCTCGTCGACCAGGACGACCATCAGGTGGCACTCGGGGCTGTTGACGGTGATCGCGTTGGCGATCGCCTGCAGGATCATGGTCTTGCCGGTCTTCGGCGGGGCCACGATCAGGCCTCGCTGGCCCTTGCCGATGGGAGCGACCAGGTCGATGATCCGCGTCGTCAGCACGTTGGAGTCGGTCTCCAGACGGAGCCGGTCCTGCGGGTAGAGCGGGGTCAGCTTCTGGAACTCCGGGCGGCCGCGGCCGGACTCGGGCGCCATTCCATTGACCGAGTCGAGGCGGACGAGCGCGTTGAACTTCTCGCGGCGCTCGCCGTCCTTGGGCTGGCGCACCGCACCGGTGACGTGGTCACCCTTGCGCAGGCCGTTCTTGCGGACCTGGGCGAGCGACACGTACACGTCGTTCGGGCCCGGCAGGTAGCCGGAGGTCCGGATGAACGCGTAGTTGTCGAGGATGTCCAGGATGCCCGCGACGGGGATCAGGACGTCGTCGTCGGTGACCGGCGGTGCGTCGCTCGCGAAGTCGTCGCGGCCACGACGGCCACGGCGGTCGCGGTAGCGGCCACGGCGGCCGCGACGGCCACCTGCCTCGTCGTCGTATCCGTCGTCCTGCGGGCCGCCGCCACCCTGCTGGCCCTGGCGCTGCTGGCGCTGGCCGCCCTGCTGACCCTGGCCACCGCCCTGCTCGTCGCCCTTGCCACGGCGGTCGCGCTGACGGTCACGGCGGTCGCCGCGCTCACCGCGGTCGCCACGCTCACCGCGCTGACCGCGGTCGCCACGGCGGCCCTCGGCGGTGTCCACGGCGGCTTCGGCCTTCGCCTCGGCGCGGTCCTCGCTCTTCGGCTCGGCCGGCGTCTCCGCCTTGGCCTCGACCTTGGGCTCCGTCTTGGTTTCCGGGCTGCCCGCCTGTGCGGTCGCACGGCGCCGACGACGCTCGCCCACGGGCTGGTCGTCACTGGCCGGCTGGCCGGGGATGTCGATCTGCTGCTGAGCCGTGGCCTTCTCGGCGGGCGCGGCGGCGGACTCGTCCCCGGTGCGCGACTTGGAGGTGGCGCGCCGCTTGGGCTTGGTCTCGGCGGGCGCGGCATCGGCCTTGGGCGCAGCACTGCCGGCCTGCGCCTCCTTGATGACCTCGATCAGCTGGCCCTTGCGCATCCGCGCAGTGCCCTTGATGCCGAGGCCGGACGCGACCTGCTGCAGCTCGGCCAGGACCATGCCATCGAGGCCGGTGCCGGAGCGGCGGCGCCGTGCGGTGGTGCCAGTGGCAGCACCTTCGGCGGGCGCGGCGCTGTCGACAGTCTTGTCGGCAGTCACGCCCATCAGATCGGTGGTGTCGCTCACGAAGGGTCCTTCCCTGGAGCGGACGTCGGCCTTCTGGCTCGGCGACCGGTTGTGCTGTCCGACTGCGGTCTTTGATCTTGCGGACCGTGCCGGGGCGGTGGTCCGCCGGGTACGGCGGAGAGATGAATGTGCAAGGGTCCGGCGCGAGCATCCCCCTGCTCGGCCCACTCCTGGACAAGCGAGGGGTGTCGTGCCGGTTCCGGAGCGTGCTCGAAACTGCTCAGGCAGGCTGCTCAGGCAGTTGGGGAGGCTCTCGGAAGAAATGGTGGCCCCTGAAAGGGACACGAAGCAACGCGCCACATAGACGTCGGTTGCAGACTTGAGGTTAACACTACCGGCTCCAACAAACATTCCCCCTCTCACTCACCGGCAATCACTTCTCGCTACGGGGCGAGCGGCAGGACACTCGCACCCGAGGCGTCGAGAGCGAGCCGGTTGGCCGCCCATCCCTCGCCCGCCAGTCGTGCGACCTTGTCGGCCGCACCGTCCTCGGCCAGCGCCAGCACGGTCGGCCCGGCACCGGAGATGACTGCAGGGACGCCGTCGGCGCGCAGTCGGTTGACAAGTTCCACGCTCTCCGGCATCGCCGGGGCGCGGTATTCCTGGTGCAGTCGGTCCTCGGTCGCGGCGAGCAGCAGCTCCGGGCGCCGGGTCATGGCCTCGACAAGGAGCGCCGCACGGCCTGCGTTGAACGCGGCGTCGACGTGCGGGACGGTGCGCGGCAGCAGTCCGCGGGCGGTCTCGGTGAGCACCGGCTTGCCGGGGACGAAAACCACCGGAACGATGGAATCAGAGGGATCCATCCTGATCGCCCGGGCGGATCCGCCGTCCATCCAGGCCAGCGTGAAGCCGCCGAGCAGACATGCGGCGACGTTGTCGGGGTGGCCCTCGATCTCGGTGGCGAGTTCCAGCAGGGCCGCGTCGTCGAGCCGGGCGTCGCCGCCGATGGTCACGGCGCGGGCCGCGACGATGCCGGCACAGATGGCGGCGGAGGAGGAGCCGAGGCCGCGCCCGTGCGGGATGCGGTTGGCACAGACGATCTCCAGGCCGCGGGGCTGTCCGCCGAGCAGGTCGAAGGCGGTGCGCAGGGAGCGCACGAGGAGGTGACTCTCGTCGCGGGGCAGGGTGTCGGCACCCTCGCCGGCGATGTCGATGTGCAGCCCGGAGTCGGCGACACGGACGACGACGTCGTCGTAGAGCCCCAGCGACAGGCCGAGGGCGTCAAAACCCGGGCCCAGGTTGGCGCTGGTGGCGGGGACGCGCACCCGGACGGCGGCGGCTCGGAAGGCGGGACCGGCCATCGCTTCGACGACTCTCCTTGTGAGGCAGCGGGGATGTGTTGCGGCAGGGATTGTGGCGGTGGATCTTTCGTAAGCCTGTGGAGAACCCGATGGCCACGACGGCAGCACCGCGGCAGGTGCGGCGTGGCAGGTTGGGTACAGCTTATCGAAGGAAGGTTCTGTCGCGACATAGGGCGCACAGGAGGCGCACGATGCGTGTCGCACGCCTCCCATGCGCTCTCCGCCCCGAAAAGGGGCGGTTGAGCCGCTGCTGTTCCGGTTACGCCAGGCCCAGCTTCTCCGCAGCGGTGGCCGCATCGACCGGTACAGTGACCGGCTGCGGGGCACCCGCAACGGCCCAGTCTGGATCCTTCAGGCCGTTGCCGGTGACCGTGCAGACGATCTTCTGGCCCGGGTCGACCTTGCCCTCTTCGGCGGCCTTGAGAAGACCGGCGACCGACGCGGCCGAGGCGGGCTCCACGAAGACGCCCTCCTGGGAGGCCAACAGCCGGTAGGCGGCCAGGATCTGACGGTCCGTGACCTCGTCGATGAAGCCGCCCGACTCGTCCCGCGCGGCCAGCGCGTACTGCCAGGAGGCCGGATTGCCGATCCGGATCGCGGTGGCGATGGTCGACGGGTCCTTGACGACCTCGCCGCGGACGATGGGCGCGGAGCCGGAGGCCTGGAAGCCCCACATGCGCGGCCTGTGCGTGGACATCGCGTCCGCCGCGTACTCCGTGTAGCCCTTCCAGTACGCGGTGATGTTGCCCGCGTTGCCGACCGGCAGGACGTGGATGTCCGGAGCGTCGCCGAGCGCGTCGACAATCTCGAACGCCGCGGTCTTCTGGCCCTCGATCCGGACCGGGTTGACCGAATTGACCAGAGCCACCGGGTAGTTGTCCGAGAGCGAGCGGGCCAGCGTCAGGCAGTCGTCGAAGTTGCCGTCGACCTGCAGGATCTTGGCGCCGTGGACGAGCGCCTGGCCCATCTTGCCGAGCGCGATCTTGCCCTGCGGCACGAGGACGGCGCAGACCATGCCGGCCCGCACCGCGTACGCGGCGGCGGAGGCGGAGGTGTTACCGGTGGAGGCGCAGATGACGGCCCGCGCACCCTCTTCCTTGGCCCGGGTGATCGCCATCGTCATCCCGCGGTCCTTGAAGGACCCGGTGGGGTTGGCGCCCTCCACCTTGAGGTGCACCTCGCAGCCCGTACGCTCGGAGAGGACCTGAGCGGGAACGAGCGGCGTACCACCCTCACGAAGCGTGACGACCGGCGTCGTGCTCGTGACCGGAAGGCGGTCCCGGTACTCCTCGATGATGCCGCGCCACTGGTGGGTGCCCTTGGTGGTCATGGGTCCTTACTCCCCTTCAACACGCATGATGCTGGCGACACCGCGCACGGTGTCGAGCTTGCGCAGCGCCTCGACGGTCGCCGAGAGGGCGGCGTCGGGCGCGCGGTGGGTGACGACGACGAGGGACGCCTCGCCGCCTCCACCCACCCGTCGCCCGCCGCCGCCCTGCTCGATGGCGACTTCGTCGCCGCTGCCTGAATTTCGGCCTTGCTGACGGACCGTATCGATGGATACGCCCTGTTCGGCGAAGACCGTCGCGACCTGGGCGAGTACGCCAGGTTTGTCGGCCACGTCGAGGCTGATGTGGTACCGCGTGACGACCTCGCCCATGGGGCTGACCGGCAGACGCGTGTACGCGGATTCTCCGGGGCCGGTGGCCTCGCCGAGCTTGTTGCGGCAGACCGCGACCAGGTCGCCGAGGACCGCGGAGGCGGTCGGCGAGCCACCGGCGCCGGGGCCGTAGAACATCAGCTGCCCCGCGGCCTCCGCCTCGACGAAGACCGCGTTGTACGCCTCGCGGACGGACGCCAGCGGGTGGCTGAGCGGGATCATCGCGGGGTGCACGCGCGCGGTGACGGACTGCCCGTCGGCGGCCCGCTCGCAGATGGCGAGGAGCTTGACGGTGCAGCCCATGCGGCGGGCCGAGGCGATGTCGGCGGCGGTGACCTCGGTGATGCCCTCGCGGTGCACCTCGCCGATCCTCACCCGGGTGTGGAAGGCGATCCCGGCAAGGATCGCGGCCTTGGCGGCGGCGTCGAAGCCCTCGACGTCGGCGGTCGGGTCGGCTTCGGCGTAGCCGAGGGCGGTGGCCTCGTCGAGTGCCTCGGAGTAGCCGGCGCCGCTGGTCTCCATCCTGTCGAGGATGAAGTTGGTCGTGCCGTTGACGATGCCGAGCACCCGGTTGACCTTGTCGCCGGCGAGGGACTCGCGCAGCGGCCGTACGAGCGGAATGGCACCGGCGACGGCTGCCTCGTAGTAGAGGTCCCGGCCGTGCTGCTCGGCGGCGGCGTGCAGTGCGGCGCCGTCCTCGGCGAGCAGCGCCTTGTTGGCGGAGACGACGCTCGCGCCGTGCTCGAAGGCGGTGGTGATGAGCGTCCGGGCGGGCTCGACGCCGCCGATGACCTCGATGACGACGTCGATGTCGCCCCGTTTGACCAGGGCGGTCGCATCGGTGGTGATGAGTGCGGGGTCGATGCCCTCGCGCACCTTGGAAGGGCGGCGGACGGCGACGCCGGCGAGCTCCACGGGCGCGCCGATGCGCGCGGCGAGGTCGTCGGCGTGCGTCGTCATGATGCGCGCCACCTCTGAGCCGACCACTCCACAGCCCAGCAGCGCCACCTTCAGCGGACGCGTACGCATCATCCGACCTCGTTTCTCATACATGCTCATGTGTGGACCAGTCTCACTCACCGGACGGGCGTTTCTGCCACCCGTCCGGATCCTGAGACATATATTTCATCAGCCGACATCGAGACGCAGGAGATCTTCCTCCGTCTCCCGCCGGACGATCACGCGCGCCTCTCCGTCGCGCACGGCGACGACGGGCGGGCGCAGCGCGTGGTTGTAGTTGCTCGCCATGGCGCGGCAGTAGGCGCCGGTGGCGGGCACCGCGAGCAGGTCGCCGGGCGCGAGGTCCGACGGCAGGAACGCGTCCTTGACCACGATGTCGCCGCTCTCGCAGTGCTTGCCGACGACGCGGACGAGGAGGGGCTCGGCGTCGGAGCGGCGGGAGACGAGCGCGACGGAGTACTCGGCGTCGTACAGCGCGGTGCGGATGTTGTCCGACATGCCGCCGTCGACACTGATGTAGGTACGGAGCCCCTCGAGGTGCTTGACGGTGCCGACCTCGTACAGCGTGAACGCGGTGGGTCCGACGATGGCGCGCCCCGGCTCGACGGAGATCCGCGGGGTGGCGAGCCCGGCCGCCTCGCACTCGCGGGTCACGATGTCGCCGAGTGCCTTGGCGATCTCGTGCGGCTCGCGCGGGTCGTCGTCGGACGTGTACGCGATGCCGAGACCACCGCCGAGGTCGATCTCCGGCAGCTCGATGCCGTGCTCGTCGCGCACCTCGGCGAGGAGCTGGACCACACGTCGGGCGGAGACCTCGAAGCCGGCCATGTCGAAGATCTGCGAGCCGATGTGCGAGTGGATGCCGACGAGTTCGAGCCCGTCGAGAGTGAGCGCCCGGCGGACCGCCTCGGCGGCCTCTCCCCCGGCCAGCGCGATGCCGAACTTCTGGTCCTCGTGCGCGGTGGCGATGAACTCGTGGGTGTGTGCCTCGACGCCGACGGTCACCCGGATCTGTACGCGCTGCCGCTTGCCGAGCCGCTGCGCGACGTGCGAGACCCGGACGATCTCCTGGAACGAGTCGAGCACGATCCGCCCGACTCCGGCCTCGATGGCGCGCTCGATCTCGGCGACGGTCTTGTTGTTGCCGTGGAAGGCGATGCGTTCGGCGGGCATCCCGGCGTCGAGCGCGACGGTCAGCTCACCACCGGAACAGACGTCGAGGTTGAGCCCCTCCTCCTGGAGCCAGCGCACGACGGCCCGCGACAGGAACGCCTTTCCGGCGTAGAAGACATCGGCGTCCCGCCCGAAGGCGTCGGCCCAGGCGCGGCAGCGGGCACGGAAGTCGCTCTCGTCGAGGAAGTAGGCGGGCGTCCCGAATTCCTCGGCCAGCCGGGTCACTTCGATCCCGCCGACGGCGACGACACCGTCGGCGTTGCGGGAGACGGTGCGGGCCCAGACCTTCTCGTCGAGGGCGTTGAGGTCGGCGGGCGGGGCTGCGTAGTGGCCCTCGGTCAGGACGTCGGCGTGACGGGGACCGGCGGGGTGTGCGGATCGGCTCATGGTGGTGCTCTGCTCTCTCAGGTCTCTCAGAGGACTTCGGGTGCGCTGATGCCGAGCAGGGACAGGCCGCCTGCGAGCACCGCCCCGGCAGCTTCGGCAACGGCCAGCCGGGAGCGGTGGGCGGCCGAGGGTTTCTCGTCGCCCTTGGGCAGCGGCGGGCAGGCGTCGTGGAAGTCGAAGAAGGCGTGCGCGATCTCTTCGAGCTGCCGGGCGAGCCGGTCGGGCGCGCGGTGACGGGCGGCGGCGGCGAGAGCCTGGGGGTAGTCGGCCAGCGTACGCAGCAGTGCGGGGGCGTCGACGTCCTCGTCGTACGTCCCGGTGAATCCGAGAAGGGCCGCGCCACGGGTGAGGGCGCAGACCCGGGAGTGGGCGTAACGGACCAGGAAGAGCGGGTTGCCGGTGCCCTGGACGAGCAGCTCCGCACCGAGCGGGGCGTGGTCGTGCCCGGCCGGCCGCAGCAGTCCCCACCGGGTGGCGTCGGGACCGAGCCGCCGCAGCAGCTCCCCCGCGCCGGCACCGGCGGGAACGGGCCGGATGGCGGTGAGCGGAGTCGGCGGCTTCCCCTGTGCGTCGACGTGGACACCCAGCCGTGCCCAGTCCGGGTCGGGCGTCCCGTCGCAACTGGTACGCACCAGCGCGCCCTGCGTCCGCGCGATCGCGCGCAGCGTGTGGGTGGTGACCGCCGCCCGGACCTCGCGGGCGTGGCTGAACTGGAGGATGTCTCCGGCGAGCGCGTCCCCGTGCCCGTACCGGGCCCCTCGCGCCAGCACCTCACGTACGAGTGCCTCGCGCGCCCGGACATCGGCCGACGCGTCGAGGGTGAAGCTCAGGAACCCGGGCCCGGTGACGTCGACCCGCCCGATCCCGGGCACGCCGGCGACCCGGTCCCGCAGGATCTCGGCCACTTCCCTGGCCGGACGCGCGGCGGGCCCCGCCAACTGAAGTGCGACGGCACAGGCGTAGTCCCCGGTCCCGCCGGGCCTGGTCCTCTCCACCCGCACGCGCGCGGGCACGGGCGCGCGCAGGACGTCCTCGTCGACCGCGCGGCGCACGGCGTGCAGCACGGTCCTGGAGAGATCGGCGGGGGTCACGGGACAAGCGTATGGGAGGGAGGGGGGCCTTTCGCGACCCGGTTTCGCCATGCGGTCAGCCCGCGGCGCTCTCCGCCCTCCCGGCACGGTGTCTGCCGTCGACCGACGGCGGGGCCTCCCTGTTCGCCAACTGTTGTACGAGCCGCACCAGCTCGCTCGGCTCGAAGGGCTTCGCCAGGAAGGCGTCGACCCGGGCGACGACGCCGTTGTCCACCTCGTACTGCGTACCGGCGCTGATGATCGCGACAGGCAGATGGCTGGTCCGGGGATCGGAACGGAGCCGGGTGGCGGTCTGCAGACCGTCGAGCCGGGGCATGACGACATCAAGGGTGATCACATCCGGACAGACCTGATGCACCAGATCCAGACACTCGACACCATCGGCCGCGGTCACGACCTCGAAGCCCTCAAGCTCAAGATTGACCCTGATCAACTGCCGGATGACCTTGCTGTCGTCGACAACAAGCACGCGGCCACACGCCCCTGACACACTCAGAGGGTAGGTCGGGCGTAGGGGCCGCGTACGGGTTTTGCCCATTTCCGGCCCCGGACGGGTGGCGGGCGGACGGCACATGGCCGACACGGCGGCCCTGCGGGCGGGCGCGCGACCGGGCCGGCGGCGCGGGGCACGGCTGCGCCGGGGCGCGGGGGCGACGCGCGACGGCGACCGCGCGGAAATACCTGTTCACGGACACCCGCCAGAAGCTGGTAGTGTTTCATTCGTCGCCAAGCAGTACGGCGACACGCCCCCGTAGCTCAGGGGATAGAGCATCGGCCTCCGGAGCCGGGTGCGCAGGTTCGAATCCTGCCGGGGGCACCGCAGTCCGGACAGCGTGATCAAGCCGCTGATCAGGCAAAGTGCCAAGTACAAAGGGTCGGACTCAGTCTCACTGAGTCCGACCCTTTGTCGTTGTGTGTCACTGATCGCGAGTGAGTGGCGAGTGGGTTTTCAGGGTTGAGCGCAGCTCACTCGCTGGTCTCCTCGCCCCATCCCATGGCCTTCTCGATCTTCTGGTTGTTCAGCTCCTCGTGCCCGTCGATGCAGCCCGCGTACCGGCGACCAGCACGGGTGGTATCGGCACTGGGCGGTCGGTGTTCGCCTCACGTGATTTAAGGCCGCGCCGGTCGTGCCGGTGACCGGAGTCCGTCCACTTCGTTCCGACCACCGGGCGCGTCTCGCGAAAAGTCAGGGTGCCGCACCCCTTTTCGGGGAGATAACAGTCCTTCTTCCGGAGCCCTACCGCTTCGGCCACCCGTCGGCGGCTGTCCTTGGTCAATGAATTTAGTCGACACCGGTTGCGTGACCTGCGGCGACTGTCTTCGCTGTCAGGGGGCGGATGACGCTCGCCGCGATTGAGCGACGGATCAAGGCGTGGGTCATTGCCTCGTGTGGGGGTTTGGGCTGTCGGTCTCGGCTTCGGGAGGTTGTAGAGCGCCGCCCCACTACGAGGTCCGGGGGCAGGCGGCGAAGCGGTGGTCCAGGGCGTGTTGCGGGTCGGCGGTCCAGGGCCTCGGTGCGTGCCTCAGTGGGCGCTGGTGCGCAGCACGGCGGCTTGCCAACCGGCGAAGGCCGCTACCTCGACGGCCACAGCCGGCAGCAGGACGGACACGGCGTCGACCGGTCGCGTTACCGCGAGGTTCGAATCCTGCCGGGCGCAGTGGACAAGCCGTGGCGCTGCAGGACTGCCGGCATTGCCTGCCGACGTGGTCAGGGAGTTGGTGGCCCGTCTGGTCGGTTGTCGGGGGTGTGAACGGTCGAACGATTCCTGGCCACTTGCCGGCGCATGGCTTCCGCCTCCGCGTGGGCGAGGGCGAGGTCGGTCGGCTGCGCCACCTCTCGCTCGGCGTCGGCGATGACGATGCGGGCCTGTTCCTCGATCGCCGCCGACCGCTCGGCATCGTCGGCGACCACGGCGGCGCAGTTGTGGAGCAGGCGGAGCAGGGCATGGGCGACGGTCGGTTCACGGGCCCCGTAGCGTCGGATGAGCCCGCACATCACGGCGAGGTATTCCGGAAACCGCCGCCCGGGAATGATCACGGCGGCCCCGCCGGCGTCGCGGACGACGTGGTTGCCCAGGGGGCGCCGGGCGAGCACACAGAAGATCACGGACAGATGGTCGATGGCCTGCACCGCCGTGTACGGATCGTTGACCGCCGGAGACAACGCCTTGCAGGCGACGTCGACCAGTTGCCGGATTCCGAGCGCAGCGTCCTGTTCCAGGGTGCGCTCGAATCCGATACGGACGCCGGCATCCATCGCCTGCGAGAACTCCTGAGGGGCCGGAGCGGGATCATGCGGTGAAGCCCGCCAGATCCACGCCAGCGTCGTTCCCGCGACGACGTGTTCGCCCACCCGGGGTCGCAGCCGCAGACAGACACCGTGCCCGGCCGCGGTCCGCAGCAGCAGGTGCGGGCGCACCACCTGTACGTACCCGGAGCGGTGGGAGGCAATGGCCACGGCCCACTCCGGCACGTCGACGACATCCTCGCCACTCGCGAACACCCCATCGCGGATCACCCGGACGGTGTTGCGCTCCACCACACTCATGATCGCGTCGACCTGGATGGAGTGCACCAGATGGTCGGCGAAGAACACCAGCAGGCCGAGGCTGACGAACAGCAGGACGAGCGCGCCGCTCACCGCAACCCGGGGAAAGTTCTCGGAGCGGCCCCCTCCCGAAACACCGACCGTGTAGAGACCGGCCGCGCTGTAGGCGAAGGTGGCCACGAAGACGCTGAGCACGATCTGATTGGGCCGGTCGCGGAGAAAGTTGCGCAGCAGCCGCGGCGAGAACTGGGTGGATGACAGTTGCAGCGCGACCACGGCCAGGCCCAGCAGCACGGCGATGACCGTCACCATCGTCCCGGTGATCCCGATCAGCAGCGTCCGGGCATCGTCGGCGGTCCCCTGAAACGCCAGCGGCGAGCCCGAGCCGGTCTTGACGAGGGACAGCAACGACCCGGTGACCAGTGCGGCCACCACGGACAGGGTGGGAAGCACCCACAGCGATCCGCGAACGTACTCCGCCAGCGCATCACGTCGGATCATGGGCAACCCCCGCACGTCGATGCTTGGCCGGGTATGGCCAGTATCCGACGTGCGCGTCGGCTGTCCAAGTGATCACGCTCCCTGAGATCACTGCGTTCCGACAGTCCGCGTCCTCGGTCAATCCTGTTCAACGGGGTCGCCCCATAGCGAGCAGACGGATGGATAACCCATCAAGGATGATTGGAGGTAGGATAAAGGGCATGAGCGAGCCTACCGGCAAATACTCGATTACCATGCCGCGCGACATCGCGGAGGCCGCCAAGGCCCGCAGCGGTCCCTCCGGTCTGTCCGCCTACGTGGCCGCCGCCGTCGCCCGGCAGATCGAACGCGACAACCTCAACGAACTCATCCAGGTCGCCGAGGCCGAGCACGGCCCCGTCACCGACGAGGAGATCCAGGCGCTGCGCGACCAGCTCCACCAGGCCTGCCTCGAGCAGACCCGCGGCAGGACGGACGCGGCGTGACCCGCTCTCCCGCCGTACCCGGCGGCACCTTGGTTCTCGACAGCGAGGGGCTGTCGAAGGCCGTGCTGCGCGACCGTACGGTCACCGGCTGGTTCGCCCTGGCCCGCGCCGACGACCTGAGGGTGATCACGTCTGCGGCCACCCTGGTCGAGGTGGTCCATCCCCGGATCAATCGCCCCGCCCTGGAGTGGACCCTCTCCCGCCTCATCGTGGAGCCGGTCACCGAGCCGATCGCCCGGCACGCCGCCGCCCTCCTGGCCGGCACCGGCCTGCACGGCCACAGGTACGCCATCGACGCCATGCTCAGCGCCACCGCCCTCGCCGCCCCCGGCCCCGTCACGATCCTCACCTCGGACCCCGAGGACCTGACCGCCCTGTGCGGCGGCCAGGCCACCGTGATCAAGATCTGACCCAAGCCCTCGTCGGTGAGGGCCCCCCTTCAGTCCTGCCTCTACTCGTCATCAGGCTCGGGTGCCTTACCGGGGGCACCCTTCATGAGGCGCCCAAAGACCCCGTCACCAGCGGAAACGCTGAGGCCGGGGTCTTCGCGTATGTGCAGGCGTGTGCGGCCGCGAGCGGCACTATGACGCCGTCTGTGGACTGTTCGTGGACAGGATCGTGGAGCATCTGCCCTGGTCAGCCCTCAGAGATGGCGGGGTCCGATGCTGCGCGACGTCCGGGCCTCGGGTTGCAGACTGTAACGACAACCCGAGGCCCTACGTCTGGACGAAGGCCGCCGACCAGATCCTCGAGTCCCTCGCCGGAGACTGCCGAGGGATCAAGGACTTCGGGACACTAGCGTTCCAGCACGCGGGACAGGAAGCGCCGGGTCGACTCCTGGCGGGGGTCGGTGAGCACCTGCTCCGCGGTGCCCTGTTCGCGGATCACGCCGTCCTGGAGGAAGCAGACCTGGTCAGCGGCCTGCCGGGCGAAGCCCATCTCGTGCGTGGCCATCAGAATGGTCAGGCCGCGCTCCTTCAGGTCCGTGACCACGTCCAGCACCTCGCCCACCAGTTCGGGGTCGAGCGCCGAGGTGATCTCGTCGAAGAGCAGCACCTGCGGGTCGGTGGCCAGGGCCCGGGCGATCGCGGCCCGCTGCTGCTGGCCGCCGGAGAGCCGGTCCGGGTAGTCGTGCGCCTTGTCCGCGAGGCCCAACCTGGCGAGCAGTTCGCGGGCCGACTCCTCGGCCTGCCTGCGCGGCACCTTGTGCACCTGGCGCGGGGCGAGCGTGATGTTGTCCAGCACGCTCAGGTGCGGGAACAGGTTGTACGCCTGGAAGACGATGCCGATCCGCCGGCGGGCCAGGTTCGCGTCCAAGCGGGGATCGGTCAGCTCGGTCCCGCCGAGATGGATGGTGCCGTCGTCGACAACGTCCAACAGGTCGATGCAGCGCAGCAGGGTGGATTTGCCTGAGCCCGATCCGCCGATCAGGCAGACCACCTGGTGCTCGGCGACATCCAGGTCGATCGAGCGCAGGACCAGGCGTGAACCGTACGCCTTACGCAGGGCGCTGATCCGCAGCAGTGGCTCGTTCACTGTCCAGCCTCCGCCCAGGTGCGCTGTGCAGCGCGGCGCTGCAGTCGGTCGGCGTACCTCGTCAAGGGGATGGTCACCGCGATGAACAGGGCTGCCGCCCCCAGGTAGGGGGTGTAGTTGAAGTCGTAGTTCGCCTTGATCTGCGCGACCCTCAGCGCCTCCAACGGCCCGAGGACGGCCACCAGGGCGGTGTCCTTCTGCAGTGCGATGAAGTCGTTGAGCAGGGGCGGCAGGACGTTACGCACCGCCTGCGGGAGGATCACCCGCCGGAGGGTCTGCGACTCGCTGAGCCCGAGCGCCCGCGCGGCGTTGCGCTGCGCGGGGTGAACCGAGTTCAGGCCGGCCCGTAGCACCTCACCGACGTAGGCGGTGTAGGAGAGCACCAGCGCGATCACCCCGAGCAGCCAGGGCTGGGAGGGGGTGCCCTGCAGCTGGAGCGCCGGCAGGCCGAAGCCGACCAGGAAGACCAGCAGCAGGGTCGGCACTCCGCGGAAGACGTCCACGTACAGGGTCGTGGCCAGGCGCAACGGCTGCAGGCCGGGCGCCCGGGTGACCCGCACCAGGGCGATCAGCAGGCCCAGGACGAGGATCAGCACCTCGGCGATCAGGAACATCTGGACGTTGAGCCAGAAGCCGTCCAGGATCTCGGGGAACGTCTTGCGGAACTCCGCGCCGTCCAGGAACCGGCTGTGCAGCCGGTCCCAGCCGGGCGAGGCGACCACTGTCGCCGCCACCGCCACCAGGCTGACCAGGGTGCACAGGGTCGCGATCCATCTGTTGCGCCGCTGGCGGGCGCGGCGGAACCGCTCCCGCTCGAGCTGCCGCTCGCTCGGCCGGTATTGCTTGTCCTGCGGGTTGGCCTGCTGATCCAGCTCGGCCGTGGTCTTGTGCTCCACTGTGCGACCCGCTACGGCTTGAGCTCGGGGGCGTTGGCCGAGGCCGACAGCCACTGGGAGGTGATCTTGTCCAGCGTGCCGTCGGCCTTGAGCTCGGCGAGCGCCTGGTTGACGCAGGGGGTCAGCCCGCTGCCCTTGCCCAGCAGCAGGCCGAACTGCTCCGGCGTGCCGCCGTGGTAGCCGAACTGGCCCAGGATCTTGCCACCGTGCACCTGTGTGCCGGCCAGGTAGAACACCGTCGGCAGGTCGGTGACGAGCGCGTCGATCTGGCCGTTCTGCAGGGCGTTGATCTCGTCGTTGGTGGTGTTGAAGACGCTCGGCTGCCGGCCGGGCTTTATCTCGTCGAGCACCGCCTGGTAGCTGGTGGTGGCAACCTGCACGCCGATCTTGGCGTCCTTGAGCGCGGCCAGTGAAGTGGCGCCCGCGTACTTGGACTTGTTCAGTACCAGGACGGCCTGATTGGCCGTGTAGTAGCTGGTGGAGAAGTCCACCGCCTTCGCCCGCGCCGGGGTGCTGGAGATCTGGTTGATGTCGAAGTCGAAGTTCTTCGGTCCCGGGGCGTAGGAGTTGTCGAACGGTTCGACCACCCACTTCACCTGGCTCCGGCTGAAGCCGAGCTTGCCGGCCACCGCGTAGGCCACGGCACTTTCGAAGCCCTTGCCGTTGGACGGGTCGTTGTGGTCGAACCACGGCGTGTAGGCCGGGGAGTCGGTGGCGACGGTCAGCTGCCCCTGCCGGTGGAGGCTCGGGCTGGTCGCGCAGTTGCCGGAGGCCGTTGCGGTGGCCGTGGCCGTGCTCTGGGGCTGGGGCGCGCAGGCGGCGGCCGTCAGCACCACGACGGCGCCCAGCGAGGTGGCGAGGGACGTGCGGGAAAGGGACATGGGGGTTCCTTTGGAAATGCTGTCCGGAACGGACGGTGCGAAAGAAAAGCGGGGGGGGGTAGTGCGCTCAGCGACACAGATCGGCGGCGCAACGCACGTGGTCAACGTGCCGACGGCGCACCAGGCGGAGGATTCCGGACATGCGCTTCAGCATTCCGGGCGCTGCGCTGCGGTGTCAATCGAGGCGGCCGTCGTTCGAGACGCCGCGACAACGCGTCAGCTGGTGGGATGGAGGACCCGGTCGCCTTCGCGCAGACCGAACAGTTCGGCTGCGGAACCGCCCCGCACCACCAGTTCGGCGAATCCCAGGCCCGAACTTCCGGTGGTGATGCCCGGCTCGCCGTACGGCACATCGGGCAGCCGGTCGTAACAGCGCACCTGGATCCGGCGGCCGTCGCGGGCGCTGTGGACGGACAGACCAGCCGCCACCCGGTGGCCGGGGATGGCAGCGACGGGGCGGTCCAGCTTGCAGTTGCCGAAGTTGTCCACCACGGCGACCCGCACCACGCCGGCCGTCTCGGCGCCCACCGCCCGCTGGTCGGGCCCGCCCACGACGTGCGGCCGCGCGGGGACCGGGCGACCGTCCACCAACCAGCGGGCCAGCAGCGGCACGTACCAGAGGCTGCGGAACTGGGTCCGCCCGATCTCCTCGGCCTCGGCCGGCGACAGCTCGGCCCACTGAGCGGCGGCCGTCTCCACCACCTCGCGCACGTCGGTGACCTGAATCTCCGTCAGGTCCAGGTAGGTCGACAGCGGCGCGAGGACTCGGGGATTCAACGTGCTGATCACCAGGTGCTGCTTGTGGCGGAAGTAGCAGAACGGCGCCCCGTTGGGCCAGGAGCCGTCCCGCGGCGCGATATTGACCAGCACCACGACCGGGTGCGTCGGCCCGCCGACGAGATCGGTGGCGCGCAGCAGGTCGAGCAGCGTGAGCGCGGCGACGCCCTCCGGGTCCGGCCCGGTCAGCGGAAGGACACTCGGCGTGGCCCCGAAGAGGGCGGCGATCCTGGCCGACTGTCGGGCCACCGCGTTGGGGTCGGCGCAATCGGTGAGCGAGATGACCGGGGGGTGGGTCATGGCGAGGTTCTCCTGCCGGATGGAGTCGGCCGCACGCGGCGGCCACGGGGACGACTGGGGGTCGGTGAGGAGCGCGGGAGGCAACGGGGACAACAAAAAACGGACCCCCCGTTGCCGGAGGGTCCGTCGCGTCCTGCGCGCACACGGCTTCGCTAGCGAAGCGCCTCCGACATTCGGGGCATCATTCGCATCATGGCGAGGGTGGTGGTGTGCAGCATGGGCGGCACTTTAGCACCGCAAATACCCACCCGGTCCACCCTGACCAGAATGTGGACCGGGACCGTCGCGGGGAGGGGCTACGCGGGCCGGTCGGCAAGGACCGAGTTGGCGAGTGCGAACCGGGTGACCCGCTGTATGTGCAGGCGTGTGCCGCCCGAAGCGGCCGTATGTCGGGGTCCGTGGACGAGCCGTGGACGGGATCTTGGAGCATTCCCGCAGGTGATGAGACTCCTTGGAGTCGAGCAGACCTGCTCCTCATTATCGTCGTCCCGGTCTTGGACCATATGCCGCGGGCGGGGAGTATGAGCATGACTGAGGGGGCTGTCGTGCCCTCTTCAGTCGCCGCCCGCCGGCAGACGAATGGACGAGTTGGGGGATCTCGTGGATGTGACCACGCTTGCCGTTGCGCTCATCAGCGTCGGAGGAGCGCTGGGCGGAACTCTGGGCGGGGCAAAGCACACTCGCTTGCATATGCTCGATGCGCTCGATAGCGATTCGACGAACCTTGAGCGCCTGCTCGCCTCCGAACAGAGCCAGGTCGCCAGGTCTGCTTGACGGGCAGCACAAATGATGAGGCCCCTGGGCAGGACGCCAGGGGCCTCGGACGTGGTCGGGTGCTGTCACTCGTACTCGCGAAGCAGGTCCTCGATACGCCGGTTGGCAACGTCCTGCCGTCCGTCGAGGCATTTCGCGTAACGGGTCAAGAGGACCTCAGCGCTGTTGCCGGCGCGTTCGGCAACCTCGGTGGGATCGACTCCAGCATTGAGCCACGTCGACAGCGCCGAGTGCCGAAGGTCGTACGGCCGACTCGCGAGAGGCGAGGCCACGACAGCCGGCGGCAAGGCGAGGAGCCGGGCCTCCTGCCACAGGCGGTAGTACTCCAGCCGTAGATCGTGCAGTCGGCACGCCGCACCGGTGCAGAACAGCCTTCAGTGCAGCGAGATCCAATCGTCCGCAAGGCCCGTTCGTTCCTCCCCCAGGCGAGGGAGGCGGATGGTCCGTGCGTTGGATGTGACCGGTGCGGGTGCGGGGGAGTCTTGGTTGTCAGCAACACGGAACCGGAGGTCAGGGTGGCTGTTCCTACGAACTCGCAGACACATGCCGGCTCCAGGCCGCCGTTGCAGGACACGGGGTGGACGGTGTGGTCGCGGCGCTGGCCCATATGGGCACCGCATGCCGCCGCGGCGTGGGGCGTGTTGTTCGCCGCAGTCCAGGTCACATGGGCTGCATCGGGCACCACCGTGCCCTGGTCGCCGGACGTCGCGTATGCGCCGGGGGTCCAACTGCTCCTGGCTGCCCTCGCCGTCCTGGCCGCCGGAGCCTGCCTCGCCACCACCCGGACGCTCGCCAGGCGTGGCCGCGTGACGGTGGCGGCGTCGCTGATCCTGGCGGTCCCGGTGTTCGTCATGGGGATGGCCGGCCTGCCGGCGTACTTCGTGATGCTGGCGTCGTTCTCCGGGGTGGAGAGCGCCACCGGCCTGGCGCATACGCTGTTGAGCGCGGTGGGCGCCGCACTTCTGATCCTCGTCGCAATGTCGTACCGCCGACGGCTGCGCGGCAGGTGCCCGCGGTGCGGACACGACCATCCAGGTGATTTTGACGGTCCGCTCGCCCATCCCGGCCCCTCCCTCGCGTCGAGGCGAACCAGAGTCACGGTCTACCTGCTCATGGGCGGGCTCCTGCCGTGGGCCGCAGTCAAGACGATCTGGACGCTGGGCGGCGATGCGATCGGTGTGACGGCCCAGGGGTGGCGGGAGAGCAACGCGGGCGCGTCGGGGGTCGCGAAGGCCCTCGCATCGGTGGGAATCGACGTCACCGTGCTGGCCGCGGCGGCCGCGGTCTTCCTGCTCCTGGGACTGCTGCACCCGTGGGGACAAGTCTTCCCCCGCTGGACACTGTTCCTCTCCGGGCGGCGAGTTCCACGGCTACTGCTCTTGCTGCCGGCCTGGTTGTGCGCGGTCGGCCTGTCGGTGTACGGAGTCGTCCTGCTGATCACGGCCCCGCTCATCGGCATCGGAGTGCTGCCGAAGCTGGAGCCGTCCGGTGCGTTCACCACCAGTTCCGGGATCACCTGGATGGTCGCGTTCGGCGGGCTGGCCTTTGGCGGTCTGGGCTTTGGCCTCATCGCGGCCGCCCGTTCCTACTCCGCCCGGACCCGCCCCGCCTGCGCCAATGCCGCCACTCCAGTACCGACACCGTCAGCAGGGCGATCGAGCTCCGTCAGCCCGCCGGCGTGATCACGATCTACGGCTGGAGTATTAGTAGGCATCCTTTGGCCTGCTGGACGTATTGGCAGGCGAACGGCCCGGCTGGAGGGAACGCGCCGCGAACCTCGCCAACGACGTCGCCGCCGTCCACGCCTCCCAGTCCGCGGTCACGCATGCGGCGGCGAAGCTCCACACGGCCGAAGCGGTGGCCGGTGGCCAGGAAGAGATCGTCCAGTTCGAGGTCCCACTAGGCGGTGGCGTGCTCGACGATCACCTTGGGAGGCTGCCCCGCCGCTGTCACTACCTGCGGTGGTGTCACACGTTCGAGGGGCGGTCTCCGTGAGACCGCCCCTGCACGTTCAAAGCCCCGCTAACACTCCCGCCACCCGGTGAAACCCACAGGTCAGACACCGAATTCCTGCTGGAGTACTAGGCGAGGGCGACAAGGAGCATCACGCCTGCGATCGCGCCCGGACGCGGCCGGGTCACGGGCTGGTTCCGAGGGTGGTCATTTGCCGAACCGGCGACAGCGCGATCGGGATCCACACACAGGCCAGGAACGCGGCCGAGGCTCCCAGGGCCCACCGGATACCACTGGCCGTGGCCAGAGCACCAGTTGTTGCGGCGCCAAGCGCGACAGCGCCGGTGAAGAGCACGCGCATGGTGCCGTTGACACGGGCCATGAGGCTGGCAGGGGTGACTTGCTGCCGGAAAGTCATCATCAGGACGGAGTCGAAGCCGACTTTGAGCATGACCAGCGCCCACCCGACAGCTGCAATGGGGCCGGGCACAGGTCGGCCGAGCAGAGGGATGGCGATAGCCAGTGGTGCGACCGCGATCCCGACGAGCAGGACCGCTCGACCTGCGCCGAGCTTGTCGGCCAGCCTGACGGCTGTCACGGCGCCAATCAGGCCGCCGACACCGCCAGTGCCGAGGAACATCCCCAGAGTCCTCTCACTCCATCCGAGCTCGGTCAGCGCGAGCACTGGGAGCAGCGTCATCACTCCGGCGATACCGATGTTGACCATGGAGCCGGCGATCACCACGGTGCGTAGGACAGGCTGGCGGGCGACGAACGTGACGCCCTCGCCGATCTCGTGCAGTAGGTGCCGTCGAGGGGCATCGCTGGCCGGACGCTCCCGCGTGGTGAGCGTGGACAACCACCCTGCGGACCACAGGTATCCCGCGGCCATGACGAGCAGCACCATGGGCGCGGTCAGCAGTCCGGCCGCCCACCCAGCCAACGGTGGACCCCCGATGAGCGCTGCCTGGGTGATCGTGGCCAAGCGCGCGTTGGTGCGCGCGAGCAGGGCACCGGGGGCTAGATCCTTGACGAAGCTCTGGGCGCCCAGGTCGAAGAACACCGTTGCCACGCCCTGAATCACCACGACTGCCAGCAGGTGGGTCATCGTCAAACGCCCGAACCGCGCGGCAACGGGCACGGTGATCAGCGCAGCCGCCCGCACCAGGTCCGCGCCGATCATGACCGGACGGCGCCGCACCCGGTCCAACCACGCACCGACCGGCAATCCAAGGATCACGAAGGGCAACGTCAGCGCGGTCTGCAACAGCGACGTCCCTTCTGCCCCCGCGTGCAGCATGGTGACCGCCGTCAACGGAACGGCCACCTGACCAATCTGGGCACCCCACAGCGCAACCCCGGACGCCGTGAGATACCGAGTGCGCTCCCGTGGAGCGGCCGCCGAACCCGCCGCGATTGTCTCAGTCATGGCAGGCAGCGTCCGGGAACTCATCACGCTCTTCAATGGATTCACGCTAGAGTGAATGCTCATGACGCCCACGCTCACCCTGGCCTTGGACACGGCTGATCTGAGCCATCTGCGCTGGGCCATCTCGCCGGCCTGGGAGCTGCTGGCATCCATCAGGACACTGACCCAGTCGGCAAGCCACGCGATCCACATGCCATGGCTGTCCGATCACCGCCACGACCCGCTCCTCACCGGACCTGGAACGGCCGCAGCCCGCGACCTCACCGCAGGCCCCCCGAGCCACCTTCCCGGGTTCCTTGCGCCCACCCCGCTCTCACCCCTGACCGCGCTCGACGACGAACTCGACGAGGTGCGCCGCACCCCGTCCGATGTCGTCCGCCGTGACTTGGCCGCAGTCTTCGGTGGCGATCTACCGGCCAGCTTGGCACCGATGCTGCGCGCGCCCCGACGCGAAATGGAGACGATCGTCGCTGACCTACGTCGCTACTGGCAGCGCGCCCTGGCCCCGACCTGGCCGAAGATCCAAGCCCTGCTCGAGTCCGATATCCACTACCGGGCCCGCTCCCTGACTGAGCGCGGACCTGCGGCGATGTTCGCCGACATCCACCCCGACCTCGCCTTCGATCAGGCCACCGGAACTCTACGGATCGTCAACCGACAGGCAGGTCTTGTCGATCCGCATCGCTCACTAGAGGGACGCGGCTTGGTCCTGGTGCCGTCGGCGTTCGCGTGGCCAAGGCTCTACGTCAAGACATCGGCGCCTTGGGTTCCCGTGATCCGCTACCCCGTCCGTGGCATCGGAACCCTGTGGGAATCACGCGCCGACACCTCCGACTTGGCCCCAGCGCTCGGCGCCACCCGAGCCATGCTCCTCAACCTCCTCGAAACCCCAGCCAGCACTTTGGAGCTCGCCAACCGAACCGGACTGGCTCCTGGCGGTGTATCCGCACAGCTGCACAAGCTCACCCAAGCCGGCCTCGTCGTACCCCACCGAACAGGACGAATCGTGCTCTACGCCAGAACAGTCAGAGGCGAAGCCCTGCTCCGCTGAGACGGGCCATGAAGATCTCGATCTACAGCTGGAGTACTAGCCCCTTCAGTCGTAGATCAGTACCGCCGCTGTAGTTTGCTCGGCTCTGTTCGGCGGGGGTCGTGGGGTGCCGGGTGCGGCTGAGCGGCTGTGGTTGCGTCGTCGGTGACAGGCGCGGGCGAGGCCTGGTGGTAGCGGCGCCAGCGTGACCAGTGCAGTCCGTGCCTGATCCGCTCCTTCGGTGCGGGCTGAGGGGCCATCACCTCAAGGAGTCGACGGACCTCGTAGGCGGTATAGGCGATCGGGGCGGTGCCATCGAGGCTGGTGGGACCTCGGAAGTCCCCCTCTCTGCCCCAGCGGCCTGTCGGGCCGGGGAGTGGCCTGTTCGCGTGCGGCGGCGGCCTGGGCGACCAGGAAGGCGGCGGCCAGTTGCGCCAGGGTGATGTGCCGGTACCAGCCGTGGAAGGAGCGCACCTCGTAGTCGGCCATCCCGGCCGCCGACTTGGCCAGCTTGATAGCTTCTTCCACCCGCCGGCGCGCCCCGGGCACCAGTACGAGCTCCTCCACCTCGGTCTCCTGCGGGCCCCAGGCCAGGTAGTAGTCCCGCTTGTCGGGTTCGGCCGGGCGGCGGCGGACGATCACCCACCGGGCCCAGGCACCCTCCCCGACCTCCGAATCGGGGTCCGGGATGCGGCGCACCCACCACTGCCAGGCGCGGGAGTCCAGTTGGCGCGGGCCGGCCGCGAGCTCGACCCAGTCCTGGTCGCCCGCGACGCGTTCGACCAGGCGGGCCAGGTGCCGCCAGCCCGGGCGCGGCAGCACCGTGTGGTCGGCCGGCACTTTGACGGCATAAGGCAGGCGGTGCCGCTCCAGGAAGGCACGGAAGGCCCCGTCGCGGCCGTAGACCTCGTCCGCGGCCACCCACACGCGCCCGGTCGGCAGGTCGGCAGGTCGGCAAGGATCCGCTCGATCATCTGCTCGGCCAGCCTGGGCTTGGTGGCGAAGCCCAGCTCATCGGGGACGTGCGCGGGCTGGAGGTCTGGGGCAGATCCGTGCTCAGCGTCGGCGGCGTAGCAGTCGGGTTCACCGAGACGGCCAACGCCTACACCCGGGCGGACGCGGCGACCCACCCCAAGCCGGGGAAGACGGCCGAGCAGCGCCCGCGGCCCACGGTCATCGACAAGGCCCCGAACTTCGACTCGATACCCGACATCAAGTGGGGCGACGACGACGGCGACGACATCCTGCGCGGTCTGATGGAGGGGATCCCGGAGATCGTCCGGGACGTCCTCCAGCCCCTGTGCAAGCACGTGTTCCGGGTCGGCAAGGTCGCGGACGTCCACCCCTTCCCGCAGCAGCACTACCTCAACTCCCTGTGCCACAGCTGGATGAGCGTCTCCATCACGGCGTCGCTGGGGGCGGACCAACTCACCCAGGCCGTTGGCGCCATCACCAACCACCAGCAGGCCGACTGGGAAGCCGCGATGCGGACCTTCTGCAGCGCCCTGTGGGGCGCGACGGCCTGGGGGCAGCAGCGGAACGGTTACCAGTGGGCGCAGACGGCCGGCTCCGGTCCAGGCACGCCCCGCGTGCCCACGGGCAGCGAGCCGGTGCTGGCCGTACTGAAGGACACGGCCGACAACATCGCCACTATCCTGCGCGAGTACGCGGAAGCTGCCGTCGACCTGAACCGCGATGTCGCGGACGAGCTCCACCGCGCCATGTGGAAGGCCGCCAAGGAGATCATCGAGGACCTGGCCAAGCCCAAGGACCCCAAGAGCATTCTCAGCACCGTCACGTCCGTCATCGGCAAGGGTGCGGGCCTGGTCCTGTCGTTCGACGTCAAGACCGTGCTGAACATCGACACGGCCAAGCTGAACGGGATCGTCGACACGTACACCGGCATTCTGGCGGGTCTGACCACCCGCATGGAGGCGCTGAAGGAGCCGCTGGACGAGGCGTACCTGAGCGCCCCCAAGTTCGAGGCCGGCGTCGCCCGTGCGCAGGGCTT
Organism: Streptomyces sp. NPDC048411; assembly: GCF_040704695.1. NCBI lineage: Bacteria > Bacillati > Actinomycetota > Actinomycetes > Kitasatosporales > Streptomycetaceae > Streptomyces > Streptomyces sp. NPDC048411. Next base: position 66,177 of record NZ_JBEZKL010000005.1, on the reverse strand, counting down.
CGGCGCCCGGGCCCTGGAGGAGTTCAAGGACTCGCAGGTCTGGCTGAAGGTCGACTCGAACGGCAACTACGACCTGAACCTCGCCGCCAACGAGTACATGGCGGACGGCCATACCCTGGACAAGCACGTCGGCAAGACGGACGAGCAGCTCGCGCAGCGCCTGCGCGACCAGCAGTCGAACGGCCCGACGCAGGCCTGGCCGTATGGCAAGCCCATGCCAAGCGGCTCCTCGGCCTTCCCGAACTACCAGCGCGCGGAGGAGCTGACCGAGTACACCCTCAACAAGAACAAGGCCGCCATCGAGGCGTGGATCAAGGGCCCACCGCCGGCGTCCGACGGCGACGTCAAGTCGTTCTACGCGACGGCGCCCAACGGCGAGACCAGTGGCCGCAGCGTGAGCAAGCAGCCGGTGGACCCGAACGACCCGCTGTCCGGGTACAAGCAGGGCGGCCTGAACGCCAAGGCGTACGACGTGAACGGCATCGACACGCGAATCCGGTACGACAGCAGCCGCACCCCACCGTTCACCGTCATGACGTCGATGCCCTCCAAGTCCTAGCGCCCCGCCGAGAAAGGCCAGCACCACATGTCCGTCGATCAGGCGTCCTGGGAAGCCGCAGTACGCCACCTGTACGAGGACGCGTACCCGTACGACGCCACGGGCCCGCGTCGCCACGAGGACTGGATCCTCGACGTCCTCGCGCTGATGGCCCGGGCCGTCCCGGACCCTCGGGGCTGGGCCGGTCTCGACGACGCGGCGCAGAGCCCGGAGCGCGAGGGATTCCCCACGTACCCGTTCGCCGTCCACTCCCCGGAGTACGTCGCGCAGCGCCTCCACGAGATCAACCAGGCCAGCGCCGAGAACCTGCTGCTGGCCCTCACGGACGACTGCTGCACCCTGTCCAACTTGGAGCGCTTCACAGAGAGCGAGGCGGAGCTACGGGCGATGGCGCGCACGATCCTCGCGCGTTACGGGGACGAGGCCACCTATCACACCAACGTCAGCAGGCCCGGCCCTGTGCCTGGCACGCTCGACTTCACGACGCCGAACTGGGGGTACAGCCTGCTGAGCGTTTACACGGAGGACTACGGTCTGGTCGTCGTCACGGACACCGAGGTGGGCATGTTCTGGAACTTCTCCGACTACTGATCCGCCTGCGGACCCGGCTGCCGATCCGAATGCCGATCCGAATGAGCGCAGCTCCTGACCAGGTGATTTGAGAGGATTCCCCCGTGCTGACCCGTTCCGCTTCCTATCCCGACCGGGAGACCGCCCAATGGGCCACCCAGCAGGTGGTGACCGCCAACGAGCAGGCCGTCCACCGCTGGCTCGCCCAGGGCACCCGGGCACGCCTCACCATCGAGGCCGCCTGGCCCTCCCGCGAGGATCCCGTGGGCCGGGTCCAGCTGGAGGCCGACCTGCTGGCCGGGCAGGGGCCCGTCGATGTCCGCGCGGCGCGCGTGGTGTTGCGCCGCGAACCGTCGAGCCCGCACGGCTTCGTCGTCCACACGACCGTCCCGTTCTACCTGTAGGGGCCGCACGCACATGTCCATGAAGCCCCTCGAACACGACCGCCGGTACGGCGAGCTGGACCAGGTGATGCGCGCGTACCTGGGGCAGCCGGCCGACGACACCCCGGAGCGGCGCAGCCGCGCGCTGGACGCGTACCTCCGTCGCACCTGGCACACCCGCCCCTCGGCCATCGCGGAGGCGGAGCGCCAGCTGCGCGAGTACAGCCGCAACCCTCCGGGCCGCATCCGGCACGGCCTGGGCGAGTTCTACGCGATCCCGGACACCGGGATGCCCCAGTCGGAGATCGGCGGCTGGCTGATGGTGCTGGCCGACCACCTGAAGAAGAGCATCGAGGAAGGCGACGTCCCGGAACCGTCGTCCCCGCAGACTCACTGGGAGTGGCACGCACGCTTCCCGGAGACCGCGCAGCTGCTCGGGGGCTGGTTCTCGCAGGACATCGTCGACGAGTTCCCCGACCACGACGCGGCCGCCGCCGACTACGCGGCCACCACCGACCCCCAACTGGTCGCACGCCTCGTGGGCGAACTCCACGAGTTGCTCACCCTCCCCCTGGACGAGGGGGACTACGCCTTGGCAGCCGCCGAACTCGGCATGGAGGTAGGCCCGCCCGAGCCGTTCTCCTACGGCGCCTGGTTCCAGTCGCTGGCGACGACGCTGTCCAGCATCTGATCCAGCCCCCTGACCTGTGGCTTTCCCGAGGCGAAGCGGGCGCTACCAGTTGGCTGCCGCACGGCGCCCCGCGTTACGGGACACATGGAGGGCGCGAGCGCGCATGGAAAGGGGCGGGGTGATCCCCTTTGTCCAGCTCCACCGGAGCATCGGGAGGATCGCAGGTGGGATGGATGGCATGAGCGAGCACACCGGTAAGTACTCGATCATTCCAGGGCTGGGCGGTTGGTGCGCGGGTGAACCACCTCCGCCAGGGTGGCCGCGGATGTGATCACGCGCAGGTCGTCGGTGCGGGCCAGGGCGAGCCAGGTGGCGACCGTGCGGTCACACAGGACGGCGGACGGATTGACCGGGGCGGACGGTCACCGCCGCGATCTCGGTCTCTGCTGGTGCAGGGACGATGCCGGGGGCCACCAGTTCCGCCCAGACCGTTTTCCCGACTCCGGCCGGACGGTTGTCCACACCCCAGCGGTCTGCCACCGGCAGGACCGTACGGCCGAGCCGGTGACGGACGCCGGATCCCGGGGTGCGGGATCCGGCGGACATCACGCGGTCAGGTCACGCCACCGGCAGACCCGGCGCCGGATACGCGTCCATCAGGGCCTTCACCTCGCCGCGCACCTTCTCGACGGCGGACTCGTCGCCCGTGCGGGCCGCCTCGACGACGCGGTCGATCCACTCCGCGACCGTGCCCATCTCGGAGGCGGGGATCCCGCGGGAGGTCAGGGCCGGGGTGCCCATGCGGATGCCGGACGGGTCGAAGGGCTTGCGAGGGTCGTACGGAACGGCGTTGTAGTTGACGACGATGCCGGCCCGGTCCAGGGCCTTCGCCGCGATCTTGCCGGGTACGTCCTTGCCGGTGAGGTCGATCAGCAAGAGGTGGTTGTCCGTGCCGCCGGAGACCAGGTCGAAGCCGCGGGAAGCCAACTCCACACCCAGGGCGCGGGCGTTGGCGACGACCTGGTGGGCGTAGTCGCCGAAGCCGGGGGTCGCGGCCTCCTTGAGGGCCACCGCGATCGCCGCCGTGGTCTGGTTGTGCGGGCCGCCCTGGAGGCCGGGGAAGACGGCGCGGTCGATGGCGCGCGCGTGCTCCGCCCGGCTCAGCAGCATCGCGCCGCGCGGACCGCGCAGGGTCTTGTGGGTGGTGGTGGAGACCACGTCGGCGTACGGGGCGGGCGAGGGGTGGGCGCCGCCCGCGATCAGGCCCGCGATGTGGGCGATGTCGGCGACCAGGACGGCACCGACCTCGTGGGCGATCTCGGCGAAGCCGGCGAAGTCGATCGTCCGGGGTACGGCCGTACCGCCGCAGAAGATCAGCTTGGGGCGCTCGGCGCGGGCCAGGTCGCGGACCTCGTCCAGGTCGATGCGGCCGGTGTCGCGGCGGACGCCGTACTGCACACCGCGGAACCAGGTGCCGGTCGCGGAGACGCCCCAGCCGTGTGTGAGGTGGCCGCCCATCGGCAGCGACATGCCGAGCACGGTGTCGCCGGGCTGCAGGAAAGCCAGGTACACCGCGAGGTTGGCGGGCGATCCGGAGTACGGCTGCACATTGGCGTGGTCCATGCCGAAGAGGGAGGTGGCCCGTTCGACGGCCACCGTCTCCACCTGGTCGATGATCTGCTGGCCCTCGTAGTACCGCTTGCCGGGGTAGCCCTCGGAGTACTTGTTCTGGAGCACTGTGCCGGAGGCCTCCAGCACGGCTGCGGAGACGTAGTTCTCACTGGGGATCAGGCGAAGGGTGTCGGCCTGGAGCTGCTCCTCCGCGGTGACGAGGGCGGCGAGCTCCGGGTCGGTGGCGGTGAGTGCGGGGCGGCGGTTCTCGGGTGTCGTCACGGGATCCTCCCGGGTCTGGCGCATGGCTGCGGCGTGGACCCGGATTGCCCAGGCGGACGGCTCTCCGGCGGTAACGCCTCCAGGCAGGCCCGGAGTGTGCCGCTTCCTCGTGGTCGGTTCCACGGATCACCCCTGCCGGGATGCGCGCCAGTCGCGGCGCCTCTCAGTCTACTGACGGGGGCGGCCCGGGGAGCTGTGTGATGGGCCGTTCGTGGATGTTTCACCCCGATTGACACCCTTCGTGGCCGCGAGGATGGCGGGAGGGCCGGGCGCGGTCAGGGGTGCCGCGCCGGCGGGCGCACGCCCGGGACATCGCCATCGCCGCGGAGATCGCCGCCGACCGGCCCGCGGCGGGCAGGCGGCTGCCGCCGTCCGGGAGTCCGGGCGGTTCCCGGACGGAGCTCGTGATCAGCAACGACGCCCCGAGCGGCGTCGAGATCCTCTACACCGGTCCGGTCACGGCCGCGTCTCACTCAAGGGGTGCGGCAGCTGTCGGCAGTACACCTCGGAGGGCAGCGGGTCGTCGCTCGCCTGCAAGTCCGGCGGCAGGAACTATCCGGAGGCGCGGTTGCGGCTTCCTGCGGGCGAGTACCACTTCCTGTACAAGCACGGCACGGGTGCGAGCGTGGCCGTCCACAGCTACTCGTCCGGGTCGCGGATCAAACCCGGCTACACGTATACGAGTTGTACGTACGTCGTCGAGAGCTCGTACGGGCTGGCTGCCCTCCCTGACCAATCCCGTCAGCCTTGCGCCAGCGGGTTCTTCTCGGTGATCCCTGCGGACTGCGTGGTCACTGGGTCCCCTTTCCGTTTCGGCCGGCATCCTGCGCACCGGCGCGTCCTCAGGTTCTCCTGCGGTCCGGCGGAGCAGTCCCGTTCGCGAGGCAATGGCCCCTTTCCGGACAGACACGCGCGGACAACCGGTCAAAGACGGCCGGAGCAGTACCCTCCCGGCTGCACGCATTTCCGGACTTTCACCTCGAAATGCCCTTCGCACGGCTCCTCTTGACAGTTTCTTGGTGAACGCATGCCCCTTACGTAAAGGGTTCCTCGCCAGAGTGGCGGCTTACATGTGCACATCATCCGGCACATGCTCCACACGCGAAGAACCACATCGCAGGGGGTTTCATGAGAACCAGTCGTGCCAGACGTCGCGCCGGGCTGAGCATGGCAGCGACACTGCCGCTGCTCGCCGGTGCACTCGCCCTCGGCATACCGTCCGCCAGCGCGGACTCCGCACCCGCCGGCCGCGATGCTCTGCAGGGCACCAAGCCGGTCTGGGCCACGGCCAAGGCCGACCAGGGGGCCACCGCCGACAGCGGAAAGGTGAGTGTCCGGGTCCATCTGGCCGGCCGGGACGCGAAGGGGCTGGCCGCCTACGCCGCCGCCGTGTCCGACCCGAAGTCCCCTTCGTACGGGAAGTACCTGAGCGCCAAGGAGGCGCAGGCCCGCTTCGGGGCGACCCAGCACCAGATCGACCAGGTCGTTCAGTGGCTGAAGTCGAGCGGGCTGACCGTCACCGGCGCCCATCAGCACTACGTCTCCGCCACCGGTGACGTCGCCGCGGCCGAGAAGGCGTTCAGCACCCAGCTGCGCAACTACCGCAAGGGCAGCCGGACCTACCGCGCCCCGTCCTCCACGGCCTCCGTCCCGGCCGCGCTGAGCGACGCCGTCCTCGCCGTCTCCGGTCTGGACAACGCGCCGCACAAGTCGAGCCACGACGAGACGCTGCCACCGCCGGACGCGGTGTTCCGCAACTCCGGTCCGTTCTCCTCGTACTTCGGCTCCAGGACGGCCTCGACGCTGCCGAGCGCGTACGGCTCCAAGGTCCCGTACGCGATCAAGGGCTACACCGGCAAGCAGCTGCGCGCCGCGTACGGTGCGGGCAGATGGACCGGCAAGGGCGTGACCGTCGCGATCACCGACGCGTACGCCTCGCCGACCATCGCGAAGGACGCCGCCGAGTACGCCAAGCGCAACGGCGACGCCCCGTACAGGCACGGGCAGCTCAGCCAGGTCCTGCCGGACGACTATACGAAGACCGAGGAGTGCGGGGCGTCCGGCTGGTACGGCGAGGAGACCCTCGACGTCGAGGCCGTGCACGCGGTCGCGCCCGCCGCCAACATCGTCTACGTGGGCGGCGCGTCCTGCTACGACGCCGACCTGCTGGACTCGCTCAACAAGATCGTCGACCACCGGCTCGCCGACATCGTCTCCAACTCCTGGGGCGACGTCGAGGCCAACGAGACCCCGGACGTCGCAGCCGCGTACGACCAGGTCTTCAAGATGGGTGCGGTCGAGGGCATCGGCTTCTACTTCTCCTCCGGCGACGACGGCGACAACGTCGCGTCCACCGGCACGAAGCAGATCGACGTCCCGTCCAACTCTGCCTGGGTGACGTCGGTCGGCGGCACCTCACTGGCCGTCGGCAAGCACGACACGTACCAGTGGGAGACCGGCTGGGGCACGCTGAAGGCGTCCCTCGCCGCCGACGGCAAGAGCTGGACCGGCTTCCCCGGCGCGTACACCTCGGGCGCGGGCGGCGGCACCAGCTCGACCGTGAAGCAGCCGTTCTACCAGCGCGGTGTCGTCCCGGACTCGCTCGCGCGGGCGAACGGCAAGGCCCGGATGCGTACCGCCCCGGACATCGCGGCGGTCGCCGACCCGAACACCGGCTTCCTGGTCGGCCAGACGCAGACGCTGCCCGACGGCTCCCTCGGCTACGACGAGTACCGCATCGGCGGTACGTCGCTGGCGGCGCCGGTCATCGCGGGCGTCCAGGCGCTCGCGCAGCAGGCCCAGCACGGCCGGCCGCTCGGCTTCGCCAACCCGGCGATCTACGCCCGGTACGGCTCGAAGACGTACCACGATGTCACCGACCACCCGCTGGGTGCCAAGCGTGACCTCGCGGTCGCCCGCGTCGACTTCGCCAACAGCTCCGACGCGGCGGACGGCTTGCTGACGTCGGTGCGCAGCCTCGGCAAGGACGCCTCGCTCAAGGCGGTCAAGGGATACGACGACGTGACGGGTGTCGGGACTCCGGCAGCCGGATACGTGAACTCGTACCGCCGGCACTGACGCACAAGCTCGACGCGATGACTGCTCCGGGGCTTCGGCTCCGGGGCAGTCCTGCGTGGCAGCCCTGCGGACGCCCGGTCCCGGCGGCAGCGACTGCCGGCGTCCCGTCAGGCCGAGGCGCGTTTCCTGGGGGTTGCCTTCTTGGCCGTGGTCTTCGCGGTCTTCTTCGTCGCCGTCTTCGCGGTCGACTTCGTGGTCGACCGTGCGGTGGTCTTCTTTGCCGGGGTTCTGCCCGGTGTCGACTTCTTCGCGGCGGTCTTCCGGGGGGTGGCGGTCGCGGAGGCCTTCTTCTTCGCGCCGGTTCCGCCGCTCTTCTTGCGGGTGGCGAGCGACGTCACCTCGGCCACCGGTGCGCTCTCGGATTCCTCCGCCTCTTCCACCTCCTCGCTGCGGGCCTTCTTCGCCGCCCGGACGCTGCTCTCCAGTGCCGCGATCAGGTCGATGACCTTGCCACCGCCGATGTCGCCGGATGCTGCCGGTTCGAGTGCCTCGCCGGAGGCCTTCGAGGCGATCAGCGCCTCGACCGCCTCGCGGTAGTCGTCGTGGAGGGTATCCATGTCGACCTCGCCGAGCGTGGCCATCAAGGCGTCCGCCAGGTCGAGTTCGGCTTCGCGGATCGTGATGTCGGTCTCCGGGGCCACACCGTCGGTGGCGCGGATCTCGTCGGGCCAGAGCAGGCCGTGCATCGCGATCACGTCGTCGACGACGCGCAGCATGCCGAGCCGCTCCCGGCCGCGGAGCGCGTACTTGGCGACGGCCACCTTCTGGCTCCGCTTCAGGGCCTCGCGCAGCAGCGTGTACGGCTTGGCGGCGGGGACTCCGTTGGCGGAGAGGTAGTACGCCGTGTCCATTTGGAGCGGGTCGATCTCGGTGGCGGGCACGAAGGCGACGATCTCGATCGTTTTCGCGGTGGGAAGCGGGAGCGAGCCGAGGTCCTCGTCGGTGATCGGGATGATCGAGCCGTCCGCGTCCTCGTACCCCTTGCCGATCTCGGCGGCCGTCACTTCCTGCTCGTCGATTTCACAGACCTTCCGGTAGCGGATCCGGCCGCCGTCGGCGAGGTGGATCTGGCGGAAGGAGATCGAGTGGCTCTCGGTGGCGTTGACCAGCTTGATGGGGATGCTGACCAGCCCGAAGGAGATCGCGCCGTTCCAGATGGACCTCACCGTTCACCCCTTTGTCCATGGAAATACCGATAGATCACCGTTGATACCAAATTCATGTGATTCTTATCGTATGACGCCGATCACCGAGGTGGAGGGGCGGCGCCTGGCGCTCAGCAATCTCGACAAGGTTCTGTATCCGGCCACCGGAACCACCAAGGGCGAGGTGCTGCACTATTACGCGGCCACGGCGGCGGGAGCCCTGCTCGCGCATCTGTACAACCGGCCGGTGTCCTTCCTGCGCTATCCGGACGGGCCGGACGGGCAGCGGTTCTTCACCAAGAACCCCCCGCAGGGCACCCCGTCCTGGGTACGGATCGCCGAGGTGCCGCGGCATATGGCGCAGCAGGCCGGACAGGTGCTCATCCAGGATCTGGCGTCGTTGATGTGGGCGGCGAACCTGGTGGTGGAGTTCCATACGCCGCAGTGGCAGGCCGACAGGCCGGGGATCGCCGACCGAATGGTGTTCGACCTCGATCCGGGGGCTCCGGCAACCGTCGTGGAGTGCTGCGCGGTGGCCCTGTGGCTGCGCGAAAGGCTGGCGGCGGACGGGCTGCTCGCGTACGGGAAGACCTCTGGATCGAAGGGGCTGCATGTTCTCGTACCGCTGGAGCCGGCCTCCTCCGATCGGGTGTCGGCGTACGCGAAACAGCTGGCGGTGGAGGCGGAGCGGGACCTTCCGGAGCTGGTGGTGCACCGGATGACACGTGCGCTGCGGCCGGGGAAGGTGTTCGTCGACTTCAGCCAGAACGCGGCGGCGAAGACGACCGCCACCCCGTACACGCTGCGTGCCAGGGCCGAGCCGACCGTGTCCGCGCCTGTCACCTGGGCGGAGGTCAAGGACTGCCGGAGCCCCGCCGAACTGGTCTTTCTGGCCGGTGACATGGCCGGGCGGCTGGAGCGGTACGGGGATCTGCTCGGCCCGCTCATCAATCCGAACCGGGCCCGGCCGCTGCCCTGATGGCGCACGCATCCGGCCGTTGCCATGTCTGCAAGCAAAAGGGTGCATGCGGCGGGTGGATTGTCCGGGCCGTGGTGCACACTCTGCGCAGACACTGCAATACGTGAATGCGCGGGGAGGCGACGGCATGTTCGCGGGGATCGACGAGGTCGACTGGGCCTCGATGGAGCATGCTTACGGGCCTGCCGACGACGTGCCGGGCCTGCTGCGGGGGCTCGCGTCCGCCGATCCGGCGGAGCGCGAACAGGCGCTGGACAGTATGTACGGGGCCGTTCACCACCAGGGGGATGTGTACGACTGCACACTCGCCTGCATTCCCTTCCTCTTCGAGCTGGTCGTGGACCCGGGGATCCACGACCGGGGCAGCATCGTCGAGCTGCTCACCAGCATCGGCGGCATCGATCTGGACGAGGACGACGAGGACTTCGACGAGGAGGACTTCGACGAGGAGGAGATCGAGGACGCGGCGAACTACGCGATGGCGGCCTCGGCCGTCACCGCGGGCGCCGGGGCGTTCTTCGAGCTCATCGCCGACGAGGACCCGGGGGTACGGCAGGCCGCACCGCTGGCGCTCGCCACGCTGCACAGCCACCCGGCGCGGGTCCTCGCGCTGCTGCGGGAGCGGCTGCCGGTGGAGCCGGACGAGGAGGTGCGGCTCGCGCTCGTGGAGGCGGCGGGCCGGGTCGCGCTGCGGAACCGCCCGCTGGCCGGGCAGGCGGCGGACTGGCTGAGCCGGCTCGCCGCGGAGGCGTACACCCCGGCGCTGCGGCTGGCTGCCCTTGCCCAGCTGGCCCGCTGCGCGCCGGACATGCTTCCGGGCGATGTCGTACGGATGGTGGCGGGGTTGCTGACGGAGCTGCGCTCGACGCCCGGCACGGCATCCGGGGCGCCGGACCCGGTGGGCGCCGCCGCACAGGTCGACGAGTCGGGGCCGGACGAACCCGCCGAGGAGCGGGGTGCCCCGGTGACCCTGGTGGGGCAGCTGCGGGCACTGTCCGCGGCGGAATCCGCCGGGCGCAGCGCCCCCTGGACGGCAGATCTGCTGCGGACGCTGCATGTCGGGCTCGATGACCGGGTCGCCGACCGGAGCGCGCTGCTGATCGACCAGCTGCGCAGCCCCGACCGCTGGCAGCGCATCGACGCGGTACGGATGAGCAGCGGGCTGATACGGGCCTGGCGGGGCTCGTACGAGGAGCTGGTCCGCCTCGTGGGTGCCCAGCTCGCGGACCCCGAGCCGCGGCTGGCCGAGGCCGCCTCGCACATGCTGGAGGAGCTGTTCGGGCTGGCCGCGCCCGCCGCGGACGCGCTGGCGGCGCGGGTGGCGGCGGATCCCGGGTCCTGGGTGAAGGAGTGGGCGAGCGAGCAGCCGGGGCTCGGCAGCGCGGTGAAGGCGCTGGCCCGGCTGGGTGACGCCCGGGCGGTGCCCGCGCTGGCCGCCGCGCTGGAGCGGCCCGAGGTGCCGCACGACGTGGGATTCGCCATCGGGTATCTGGGCGCGGCCGCGGCCCCGCTCGCCGGAGTGCTGCGGCGCAGGCTGGGCGGGCTCGATCTCGACGAGGGGGTGTACGACCGGGCGAGCCCGCTGCTCGGCGGGCTGACCGCGCTGCGGGCGGGCGAGGCGGCGCCGGAGGTGCTGCGGGTGCTCCGCGGGGCGCCGGAGTACCGCGGGGAGTGGCTGCGGACCTCGGCACTGCGGGCGCTCGGCTCGTTCGGCCCGGCCGCCCGGTGCGCCGTCCCGGAGTTGCGGGCGCTGATCCGCCGCCCGGGGACCCCGGCGGCGACGGAAGCGGCTCAGGCACTGTGGGCGGTCGAGGGGGACGCGGAGGCCGTGCTGCCGGTTCTGATCGAGGGCCTGGGGGCGGAGCACGCGCACGAGCGGCGCGCGGCGGTGAGCGCGCTGGGCGGGCTGGGTGCGCGCGCGGCCGTGGCGGCACCCCGGCTGCGGGCGCTGCTGGTCCATGACGAGCTGTGGCTGCGGGTGGACGCGGCGATCGCACTGTGGGAGGTGACGGGGCGGACCGAGGAGTCCGTACCGGTCATGCTGGCCGCCTGGGAGATGAACCGTCATGTCAGGGTCCGGGTGGCCGAATGCCTGGCGCTGATGGGTGTTGCTGGTGCAGGGTCGGATGCGGCACATGCGCTGCGCGCCGAACTCGCCTCCGTAAGACGTCACAACGCCATGGACGGCGGGTACGGCAGCCACGACACATACGAGGACGAAAAGCTGCTGGTGCTCTGCCGGCGAGCGCTTCACGAAGTAACGGGGAAGGGGCCCACGACGTGATCATTTTTGGTACGCGAGGCTATCTGTACCAACTGGCCGTTCTGACGATGGTCTGCGGCTGGTGCGGCAATCCGGCCGCGCACACACTGCGGAAGCGGGTCACGAAGTTCACGCTGTTCTTCGTGCCGCTGTTCCCGTTCTCGACGAAGTACGCGACGCAGTGCACGTTCTGCGGCGGGGAGCAGAAGATCCCGAAGGAGCAGGCCGACCAACTGCTGGCGCAGCACGTGGCATCGCAGGACGGCAACCCGTTCGGACAGGCCCAGCAGCAGCCGGGGTATGCCCAGGACGGACAGAACCCCTACCAGCACTGACACAACCGCGGCTGCACCGATAGAAAAGAGCATAAGGGACTTCCTTCCGCATAAGGTCGACGGGTCATGGGTCGGCGGACCCATGACCGGACGTCCGGGAAGGGAGGGAGTCATGCGCCCGCATCTCCGTGTGACGTGCCGTGCGAAGGCGGCCCTCGTGGCCGGCGTCGGCGCCGCGCTGCTGGCCGGCTGTGACACCGGCGGCAAGCTGAGGAGTGCCGGACGGGCCCCGGCCGCCATCGGGCCCGACCGGCTCTGGCCGCAGCTGCCGCCCGCCTCCGCCGCCCCGTACGACTACTCCGCGGTGCGGCGATGAGGCGACGGAGAATGCGCGCGCCCGCGTGGACCGCGACGCTCGCCTGGAAGTCGGCGGTGTTCATCACCGTGATGTCCTGCGCATTCGCCGCGCTGCTGGGCGTACTGGTGCACACCGCGGTGACCCGGGATGCCGTCGACGAGGCCCGCGCCGACGCGCTCTCCCGGCTGAGCGATGTCACCGCGGCGTACAAGGCGGGCGAGGCGCTCCCGCCGGGTTCCGGCATTGATCCGCCCGGGCTGCCCGCGTCCCTGCGCGCCCTCGCCGTGAGCGGGCATCAGGGCACGCTCGTCGCCGACCTCCACGGGCGTCCGACGATGTGGGCGGCAGGCCCGGCCGACGGCCGCGCGCTCGCCACCGCGATCGACTACAGCCGCAGCGCCCACGTGATCAACAGCCTCGACCGCGCGATCGTCGGCTCCTCGCTGCTGGCGATCGGTGTCACGCTGCTGGTCGGCGCGTTCGCCGTCACCCGGGTCACCCGTCGGCTGCACCAGACCGCCCAGGTGGCCCGCCGGATCGGTGCGGGCGATCTCGATGCCCGCGTCGACGACCCCCGCACCTCGGACCCGTCGCGCCCGCAGGACGAGGTGGCGATCGTCGCCGGTGCGCTGGACACGATGGCGTCCACGCTCCAGCGCAAACTGCTGGCCGAGCAGCGCTTCACCGCCGACGTGGCGCACGAGCTGCGCACCCCGCTGACCGGTCTCTCGGCCGCGGCCGAGCTGTTGCCGGCGGGCCGCCCGGCCGAGCTGGTGCGGGACCGGGTGCGGACGATGCGGACGCTGACGGAGGATCTGCTGGAGATCTCCCGGCTCGACGCCCGCACGGAAGAGGTCGATCTCGCGGTTCACGAACTGGCTCCGCTCGCCGTGCGGGTGGCGAGCGCCTCGGGAACGGAGACGGAGGTCCGCGTCGTGGGGGCGGAAGCCGGAACCGGGGCGAGGCCCGTGCGGGTCGAGACCGACAAGCGGCGGCTGGAACGGGTCCTCGGCAATCTGATCGCCAATGCGCACCAGCACGGCCGGCCCCCGGTGGTCGTGACGGTCGACGGGCCGGTGGTGACCGTACGCGATCACGGTCCGGGGTTCCCGGACTATCTGCTGGCCGGTGGTCCGCAGCGGTTCCGTACCGAGGAAGGCGGCAAGGGCCACGGGCTCGGACTGACCATCGCCGTCGGGCAGTCGGCGGTCATCGGCGCCGAGCTCGTCTTCGCCAACGCGGAGGACGGCGGGGCGGTGGCGCGGCTGACGCTCCCGGAATACGTACGACCCGACGGCGAACCGCCCGGCCATGGCGACCAGACAGAGGCGACGTAAGGGAAATGAAGTGACATAAGGGGAATATGGTGCACCTCTTGCTACGTTGCGTGGCATGACCGCCACGAGGACGGACGCGCCCCCGCCGCAGCTACGCCTGCCCAAGCGGCGCGGGGTCGAGCTCGCACTCCTCATCGGAGCCGTCCTCATCTCCGTCTACGGCTACGCCGCCGTCGGCCTCGCGCACGACCGCGCGATCCCGCCCGATGTCGCCGGTTACGGTGCCGGTCTCGGGCTGCTCGCACTCCTCGCGCATCTCGCCGTCCGCTTCCGTGCCCCGCACGCCGATCCGCTGCTGCTCCCCATCGCCGTCCTGCTCAACGGTCTCGGACTGGTGCTGATCTACCGGCTCGACCTGGAGACCCCGAAGGACCAGGCGGCGCCCACCCAGCTGGTCTGGTCGACGCTCGGGGTCGCGCTCTTCATCGTGGTCGTCGTCTTCCTCCGCGACCACCGGGTGCTCCAGCGGTACGCCTACCTGTCGGTCGCCGCATCGCTCGTCCTGATGATCGTGCCGATCTTCTTCCCCGCGGTGAACGGTGCCAAGATCTGGATCCGGATCGGCGGATTCTCTTTCCAGCCGGGCGAGTTCGCCAAGATCCTGCTCGCCGTCTTCTTCGCCGCGTACCTCTCGGCGAACCGCCACGCGCTCGCCTACACGGGCCGCATGATCTGGAAACTCCAACTGCCCACCGGCCGGGTGCTCGGCCCGATCGTGGCGATCTGGCTGCTCAGTGTCGGGGTGCTGGTCCTCGAGCGGGATCTGGGTACCTCGCTGCTCTTCTTCGGCCTCTTCGTGATCATGCTGTACGTGGCGACCGGCCGGACCGGGTGGATCGCGGTTGGGCTGCTGCTCGCCGCCGTCGGCGCGTTCGCCGTCGGCTCCTTCGAGCCGCATGTGCACAGCCGGGTGCAGGACTGGCTCGATCCGTTCGCCTCCATCGCCGCGGGCCAGGGACCGAGCCAGCTCGCCCAGTCGCTGTTCGCGTTCGCCGCGGGCGGGATGCTCGGCACCGGGCTCGGTCTCGGCCACTCCATCCTCATCGGTTTCGCCGCCAAGTCCGACTTCATCCTGGCCACGGCGGGCGAGGAGCTCGGGCTGTCCGGTCTGACCGCGATCTTCCTGCTGTACGCGCTGCTGGTCGCCCGCGGCTACCGGGCCGGGCTCGCCCTGCGCGACACCTTCGGGCGGCTGCTGTCGATCGGGCTCGCATCGATCCTGGCCCTCCAGGTCTTCGTGATCGCGGGCGGCGTGATGGGGCTGATCCCGCTGACGGGCATGGCGATGCCGTTCCTCGCCCAGGGCGGTTCGTCCGTCGTGACCAACTGGATCATCGTGGCGCTGCTCATCCGGATCAGCGACCTCGCCCGCACCCCCCACCCCGACCAGGTGGAGAACGGGGTCATCGCACCGATCGTGGAGGACCCGTCGTGATCCGCTACATCCGGCGGGCCGCCGCGTTCTGCCTGCTGCTGCTCATGGCGCTGCTGCTGAACGCCGCCCGCGTCCAGGTCTTCCAGGCGGACGAGCTGGACGACAACCCCGCCAACCGCCGCGGCACGATCGCCCGCTACGGCCAGCCGCGGGGCAACATCCTGGTCGGCAGCACGTCGGTCGCCGGCTCCAAGAACACGGACGAGCAGCTCGCCTACGAGCGCACCTACACCGACGGGCCGCTGTACGCGCCGGTGACCGGGTACGCCTCGCAGACGTACGGCACGACGCTCATTGAGAACGCCGAGGACGACATCCTCTCCGGCACCGATCCGCTGCTCGCCCCGCTGCCGCTGTGGGACGAGATCACCCGCAGCAGGCAGCCCGGCGGCAATGTCGCAACGACCGTCAAGGACTCCATGCAGCGCGCCGCGTACGCCGGGCTGGGCGGGCGGCGGGGTGCGGTCGCCGCCCTCGAACCGTCGACCGGCAAGATCCTGGCGCTGGTCTCGACCCCTTCGTACGACCCCGAGCGGCTCTCCGGCACCGGATCGTCGGTCACCGACGCCTGGCGGCAGTTCAACAGGGCGAGGAGCCAGCCGATGCTCAACCGGGCGATCCGGCAGACCTATCCCCCCGGCTCCACCTTCAAGATCGTGACGGCGGCCGCGGCGCTCGACGCGGGTGTGGTCGAGGACCCCTACGCGGGGACCGACACCCCGTCCCCGTACGTCCTGCCGGGGACCAGCACCACGCTCCCCAATGAGGCCGGCGGCTGCGAGTACGCGTCGCTCGCCGAGGCGATCCGGGTGTCGTGCAACACCGTGATGGCCCATCTGGGGGTGGAGGTCGGGCTGGACGGGATGGTGAAGGCGGCGCGGAAGTTCGGCTTCAACGACACCGGACTGAAGATCCCGTCCGGCGTGGCCAAGAGCAACTTCGACACCGACATGAGCGACGACCAGCTGGCCCTGTCGTCGATCGGACAGTTCAACACGACGGCGACACCGCTGCAGATGGCCATGGTGGCGTCGGCCGTCGCGAACGGCGGCGACCTCAAGTACCCGTATCTGGTGGACCGCACGACGACCAGCACCGGCACCACCGTCCATCAGAACCGCCCGCGCTCCTACCACCAGGCGATGAGCCCGCGGACCGCGACGCAGCTACGGCAGATGATGATCGACGTCGTGGAGCAGGGCACCGGATCCAATGCCGCGATCTACGGGGCGACGGTCGGCGGCAAGACCGGCACCGCTCAGCACGGCATCGACAACTCCGGTACCCCGTACGCCTGGTTCATCTCCTGGGCACAGGCGCCGAACTCGAACCGGCCGGCGGTCGCGGTCGCGGTGGTCGTCGAGGACGCCGCCGCGAAGCGGGCGGACATCAGCGGGGGCGGCAGCGCGGCGCCGATCGCCCGGGCCGTCATGGAGGCGGCGCTGCAAGCTGTCGGCACGGGGGGCGCACCCCCGTCCGGGGCGTCTCGCGGCTCGGAACGACACGTGCGGCGCGGCACACGCTGATGACACCTCCGGTGCGGATGGCGGAGCCGGTGCGCGGCTTCACGGCCGGCCTCTGATCGCCGGTCGTCGAAGACCCTCGCACCGGACCGTCCGGCATCTTCTAGGCAGCGCCCTCCGCTATCGCCTCCTCGACCTCCGCGACCCGCGCCCGCTCCTCCGTCGCGAACCGGTCCCGGTCCAGCTGCTCGGCTATCTCCTCGTCCTGGGCCATGAGCAGGTCGAGGTTGGAGTCGCCGAGTTCGAAGACGCCCATGTCGACGTACGCCTTCTGCAGCCGCTCGCCCCACAGACCGATGTCCTTGACGCACGGGACGATCCGGCTGAACAGCAGCTTGCGGAAGAGCTGCAGGAACTCCGAGTGCTCGGAGAGTTCCTTGGCCTCCTGCTTGCCTATGCCGAAGTTCTCCAGCACCTCGACGCCGCTGAGGCGGTCGCGCATCAGGTAACAGCCCTCGATGACGAACTCCTCGCGCTCGCGCAGTTCGGCGTCGCTCAGCTGCTTGTAGTAGTCGCGCAGCGCCATCCGGCCGAAGGCGACGTGCCGGGCCTCGTCCTGCATGACGTAGGCGAGGATCTGCTTGGGCAGCGGCTTGTTCGTGGTGTCGCGGATCATGCCGAACGCAGCCAGCGCCAGGCCCTCGATCAGGACCTGCATGCCCAGGTAGGGCATGTCCCAGCGGGAGTCGCGCAGGGTGTCGCCGAGCAGGCCCTGGAGGCTGTCGTTGATCGGGTAGAGCATCTGCACCTTCTCGTGCAGGAACCGGCCGTATATCTCCGCGTGCCGGGCCTCGTCCATGGCCTGGGTCGCGGAGTAGAACTTCGCGTCCAGGTCGGGGACGGATTCCACGATCCGGGCGGCACAGACCATCGCGCCTTGTTCACCGTGGAGGAACTGGCTGAACTGCCACGAGGTGTAGTGCTTGCGCAGCTCACCCCGGTCCCTCTCGGTCATCTTGGCCCAGTGCGGGGTGCCGTACAGCGTGAGGGCCTCGTCGGGGGTGCCCAGCGGGTCGGCGGGGTCGACCTCCAGGGACCAGTCGATGCGCTTGTTGCCGTCCCACTGCTTGTCCTTGCCCTTCTGGTAGAGGGCGAGAAGGCGTTCACGGCCGTCGTCGTAGTCCCAGTTGAACCGGGCGGCGCCGGAGGCGGGCACCTGCCACAGCGGCGTGTCGGGGGCGGTGGTGTAGAGGTCGTGTGTCGACACGGACGGCTCCTTCGCCTCGCATGCTCGGCCACATTCCGCTGCGGTTGCGTCAGTTGGCAGGTTCACACGTTGCTGTACGCCGGGTCAACAAGTCGCGCGCGAGGGATTGACCGCCTTACTGACAAGCAGTCTCATAAGAAGTGACCCCCGGTAACCCATAGGTGAGGTGCCCTCAGCCATGACGACAGTGACCGAACGCGACGTGCAGGTGCTCCGCGACGCACTGGGCCCGCTACGGGACCGCGAGCAGATCGCCGAGCGCCTCCTGGAGTCCTCGGCCAAGCACTCCTTCGATCCGGACACCGAGCTCGACTGGGATACGGCGGTCGAGGACGGCAAGTGGTTCTGGCCGCCCGAGCTCGTCTCCCTCTACGACACCCCGCTGTGGCGGAGGATGCCGGAGGAGCAGCGGATGGACCTGGCCCGGCACGAGGCGGCGTCGCTGGCCTCGCTCGGCATCTGGTTCGAGATCATCTTGATGCAGCTGCTGGTCCGGCACATCTACGACAAGCCGGTGACCAGCAATCATGTCCGTTACGCGCTGACCGAGATAGCCGACGAGTGCCGGCACTCGATGATGTTCGGCCGCATGATCCAGTGGGGGCGGGCGCCCAGCTATCCCGTACCGCGCGTCTATCACAACCTGGCGCGGGTGCTGAAGACCGTGTCCACGACGCCCGGTTCGTTCGCCGCGACCCTGCTCGGTGAGGAGATCCTCGACTGGATGCAGCGTCTGACGTTCCCGGACGAGCGTGTCCAGACGCTGGTGCGCGGCGTGACCCGGATCCATGTGGTCGAGGAGGCACGGCACGTGCGCTACGCCCGCGAGGAGCTGCGCCGCCAGATGGTCACGGCACCTCGCTGGGAGCGCGAGCTCACCCGGCTGAGCTGCGGGGAGGCGGCGCGCGTCTTCTCCGTCTGCTTCATCAACCCGCAGGTGTACGAGAACGTCGGCCTGGACCGCCGCGAGGCCGTCGCCCAGGTGAAGGCGAGCGGCCACCGGGCGGAGGTCATGCAGTCGGGTGCCAAGCGGCTGACGGACTTCCTCGACGACATCGGTGTGTTGAACGGGGTGGGGCGCAGGCTGTGGAAGAGCTCGGGTCTGCTGGCCTGAGCCGGCGACCCCGGCGGAGGGGCGCCGCAGGAAGTGCCCGGCGGATCACGACCGTGAGCCGCGACCTGTCCGCCCCTGATCGGCCGGGCACAGTTGATCGCCCTGCTCGCGGCCACCGCGGCAACGAACGAGGAGACGGCATCCGTGATGGCGGCACTGCTGCCGCTGGGGACCGCCTCCGGTCCGGCCGGGAAGCCGGCGGCCCGGCTGGTCCCCGTGGTCGGCGGGGCGGCCCACCCGCTGTCGCCGGACCGAAGGCCTCCCCGGAACACGCCCTGGGTCAGACTGGGGGCGTGAGAAGCGAGAACACCACCTTCAGGGGCGGCCCGCTGGACGGGCGGGTCCTCCCCGTCCTCGTCGGCTCGACCGGCCACCCGCCCAAGTGGTACGAGGTCCCGGTGCCGGACGCCGACGGCGGACCGGCCACCGTGTACGCGTACCGACGGGTCCCGGCCGGATACTCCAAGCGGCTGGGTGTGCAGCGCGGCTGGGTGTACGAGTACGCCCCCGAGGGCCGCGAGCGCCACACTCTCAAGTGGCCCTGGTCGAAACCGAGCTGACCCGCTGGTCCGGCCGGGGTGCGTCGGCCGCCTCTTGATTGCCGGACCCTCTAGGATCGGCGGATCCATGGTCACGAGAACGGTCACAAGGGGGTGCGCCATGGAGGCGCTGCGTCAGGACGATCCACGCCGCCTCGGTCCGTACACCGTGCTGGCGCGGTTCCGCGAGACGGCGAGCGCTGTCCAGTACCTCGCGCACGACGCGAGCGCTGCCGACACCCCGGACGGCACCGCGGACCGGACCGTCGTGATCACCGCGGCCCGGCCCGAGCTTGCCGCACTGCCCGCCTTCCGCCGCCGCTTCGAGGCGGAGGCGCGCACCGCGGACCGGCTGGCGGGTGGCTGGGTCCAGCCGCAGCTCGCCACCCGTACGGACGACGCGGAGCTGTGGACGGCCGTGGCGTACGTACCGGCGCTGACGCTCGCCGAGGCGATCGACGCAGCGGGTCCCCTCCCCGAGCGTGCCGTGCGGATACTGGGCGCCGGCATCACCGAGACGCTCTCCCGGGTACACGCCACCGGGGCCGTACTGGAGGGGCTCGCCCCGAGGACCGTGCTGCTGGCCGGGGACGGACCGCGGCTCACCGCCTTCGGCCCGCTGGGCGCGGCAGCCGATGCCGAGGCCAGATCGGGCGGGCAGCTCTCCGTACGGCTCGGGTATCTCACCCCGGAGCAGGTCGAGGGCGAGACGGCGGGACCGGCCTCCGACCTCTTCGTGCTCGGCCTGCTGCTGGCGTACGCGGCGACCGGCACGACCCCGCTCGCGGACGGCCCGGCGAAGGAGGCAGCCGAGCGGATCGCGCATGCGGAGCCGGAACTGGGCGCGGTCCCGGAGGACTTGCGCGGACTGATCGCGCGCTGCCTGGCCAAGGACCCGGCCGAGCGGCCGAGCTCCGGGACGGTGGCGGCGGAACTGGCGCTGGAAGGGGCGGCGGGCCTCGCCAGGGGCGGCTGGCTGCCGCCGCAGGTGTCGAAGACGCTTGCGGAACAGGAGTCCCGCGTCAGGGAGCTGGTGTCCCGAGGCGCGGCCGGCGAGCCGGCGGACAGCCCCGTCGGCACAGCCCCGCACGGGTCTCTCACCGAACCTGCCGACGCCCCACCTGACAGCCCCGCCACCGGCGCGCCCGGCGACGGCGGCCGCGGAGAAGACACCCGGACCACCCGGATCGGGAGCGTCGGCAGCCCCCGCGCCCCGGAGCCCGACCGGCCGACCACCCAGTTGTCCATCCCGCGTGAGCGGACCGGTCCCCCGGACCGGCTGCCCGCCGTCCTGCCGCCCGTCGCGCCGCTCGTGCCACGCCCCCTCCCGGCCCCGGCAGTGGCGGTTCCCGCCTCGCCCGTGACTCCCACGCCCCCACCCGCACCCGCCCCCTCCTCCCCCTCCGCCACCCTCGACCGCCGCACCCTGCTCTTCGGTGCGGCCGCCGGCGCAGCCGGGCTGATCGTCGGCGGTGGAGGTGTGTTCGCCCTCGGGAGCGACGCCTCCGACGCCTCGGACGACGGTAAGCCCGCCCCGTCCCCCAGCGGCCCCACCGTGGCCGGGCTGCCGCCGCAGCCGCGTTGGGTGTACAGACACCCCGAGGCCGAACCCGCGCCGCTCACCGCCGCGCTCTGGCGCGACCGGCTGCTCGTGCTGACCGACGAGACACAGGCCTCCGCCGTCGATCTGCGGACCGGCCACCGCCTCTGGGAGTGCCCGGACGCGGCGAAGGGGCAGGCGGTCCTGGCTGCCGGTGACGCGTTCTGCTTCGTCGCCGGGCCGTCCGAGTTCCTCTGGCTGTCGCCGAAGGACGGAACGGTCGCGCACCGGGTGGCGTACGAGAACCAGTTCGAGGGTGCACCGTTCCTGACGGTGTCCGACGTCATCGGCCAGTCCGGTCCGGCGATCTGGTTCACCGGCTCGCACAAGGTCACCGTGAAGGCCAAGAAGCCGAAGAAGGGCAAGAAGCCCGGGAAGGACACGCAGGTCGTCACGTCGTTCCTGTTCGCGTACGACATCGTGCGGCGCGAGGAGCTGTGGCGGGCCCCCGTACCCACCGGCCGGGAATCGACGACCCCCGCCTACCAGCTGATCGCCGTTCGCCCCGACGACATCGTCGTACGTCAGAAGAGCGCGACGCTCACCCCCGGCGACGTCAAGGCCGCCAAGGGCAAGGCCGTCTTCCGTGGGTTCGACCGCAGGAGCGGGAAGCTGCTGTGGACCAAGTCGTTCGGCACGGTCGGTCCGGACGGGGCAGCCGTCGGGGATGACCAAGGACTGCTGTACGCGGCGGCGGGCGACGCCCTCCAGTCGTTCGAGATGCCCGCGGGCAAGCCGAAGTGGACGCTGAACGGCACGCCCGGGTCCGTATTCGGAACACCGGTCCCGGCCGGGAACCTGCTGCACACCACCAGCCGCAACCAGGAGGTGGGCGCGGTCGAGCGGGAGTCCGGAAAGCTGCGCTGGCGGCGGTCCACCGAGGCGGTGCCCGGCGGATGGGCGCCGGTCGTCACCGTGAGTTCCAGCGGCAGCACCGTGCTGGCGGCCGGGGCCGCGCAGGTCACCGCGTTCGCCGCGGCGGACGGCCGGCGGCTGTGGAAGTTCCAGGACATCGGGGTGCAGGACCCGAAGGGCGCCACGGTCACCGCCCCGTACCGGGTGCTGGCCTTCGGGAAGTCCGCCGTCGTCCAGCGGGAACGGATGTTCTACGCGTTCCCGGTGAAGTGACCTCGGAGGTGTCCGGCGGATCAGGGCCCCGGCCGTGATCCGCCAGGCCCCTTGAGTGTCGTCCCGCCGTCCGGGCGAATCCGGGCGCCGCCACACCGCACTGTTCTTGCATCACCCGCCCCCCAGTGACCGTATTGACGCGTTGCGCTCACTCATGGGGTGGTCCCACGATCGCCCCGTCATCGGAGGTGATTCCGTGTCGTCCAGGGTTCTGCGCACCGTCTGCGCGGCGGCACTCGCCACGGTGGTCGCGGCCTCACCCGCCGTCGCCGCCACCGCGGACCCGAGCAGCCCCGGCTCCTCCGGCCCCGCCCGTGAGCCACGCGCCACGAAGAACGTCGCTGAGCTGCTGACCGAGCTCAGGAAGCTGTACCAGCAGGCCGAGGAGGCCAGCGAGGCGTACAACGGAACCACCGCGAAGCTGAAGAAGCGGGCGGCGGATGCGAAGAAGCTGGACACCGCTCTCGCCGTGGCGCGGACCGCGCAGGGCCGCAGCCGCGATGACGCGGGGCGGCTGGCCCGGGAGCAGTACCAGGGGCAGTCCGACTTTTCCTCGTACGTCCAGCTGATGCTGTCCCGCGACCCCGAGCACGCCCTGGACCAGGAACACGTCATTCAGCGGGTGGCGGCCGGCCGGGCCGCGACCGTGAAGCGGCTCACCGGTGCCGAGAAGCGCGCCGACGGGCTGGCCTCCGCGTCCCGCAAGGCGCTCGAGAAGCAGCGGGTGCTGGCCGCGCGGCAGAAGAAGCAGCGCGACACCGTGCAGTCGCAGCTGAGGAAGGTGGAGGCGCTGCTGGCCGAGCTCTCCGCCGAGCAGATCGCCCAGGTGTCCCAGCTGGAGCAGCAGGCCACGGACAAGGCCCAGGGCACGCTGGTCACCTCGGGCGCCCTGTCCTCGGCCCGGCCGCCGTCCCAGCAGGGCGACGAGGCGGTGAAGTACGCGGTCAGGCAGCTCGGCAAGCCGTATGTGTGGGGCGCGGAGGGTCCGGGGTCGTTCGACTGCTCCGGGCTCACCTCGCAGGCCTGGGCGAACGCGGGGCACACGATTCCGCGGACCTCGCAGGAGCAGTGGAAGCAGCTGCGGAAGGTACCGCTGAACGCGCTGCGCCCAGGTGACCTGGTGATCTACTTCCCCAAGGCCACGCACGTGGCCCTGTACGTCGGCAACGGCCTGGTGGTGCAGGCGCCCCGGCCCGGGTCGCAGGTGAAGGTCTCGCCGCTGGCGTCGAATCCGCTGCTGGGCGCCGTGCGCCCGGATCCGGAGAGCCCGTCGCTGGGCACGTACAGCCTCCCAGAGCCGGCCCGGGACACGTCCGGCGGCTCGGACGCGGGGTACAACTCCTCGTCCGAGCCGGGCGACGAGTAGCCGCATGCAGTACCCCGGCGCACACGTCAGCCGGGTCGCGCACCGTCGCTCTTCCTACGGGAACCGGCCGGCTGTCGTATCTGGCTCCCCGCCCGCCCGGACGTAGACTTACCAGGGAGCTTGAGCCTTGCCAGACGTCCAGTTCAGGCGGGCCCCCGCGAGATTGATGCCGCCAAGGCGGCGGGACTGGAGTTCCCACGGCTCCGGCCATCGCCGGCTCTTTCTCAAATGAGCGGAAGCCCCTGCCTCGCTTTGTGAGCGGTGGAATCCCTCAGGAAGGACGTGGGCCAGATGAGCCACTATGTGAGCCAGGTGCCCATCAGCGACATCACAGTGACCGCTTCGGCTGTGCGCTGGATTTTCCCCCTCGGCATAGTAGTGGTCGTAGTCGCTGTTCTGCTGGGCCTCGTCTGGTGGGACACGCGCCGTCGGTCTCGAGCACGACAGCAGGGACCACGGGCCGAGTATTCCTCCCGAAGCCAGCGGCCTTTTCTCGGCGAAAAGGTGAGGGATGCAGATGATTTCGGGGAAGGTCTCAGCCCATATGAGCTCAACCGGCCCTCTTCGCCAAGGGACGCACGCAAATACGAAAACGGTGGGGCTTTTGGCAGTGGAGGACCAGGCGGCTGATGGGTCGGCGACATCGGCGGCACGTGCCGAGATTCGGACGGGCAGTGGGCTCTGATCGCCACCGGCCCCCTCCGGGCCCGCGACGTCTGCGGAGCCCTCGACCACGAACTGCTGCCGGAGAACATCGAAGGCACCCGCGCCAAGCTGAAACGCCTCGAAAAGCTCGACGTCCTCGCCGAGGTCGAGGCTGGCAGCTTCGCCGGGAAGCAGTAGTCGACCAAGCCCGCCGACCAGCAGCCCTGTCCCAACTTCACAGCTCACGAACCGCCCTCTGAGAGTTCCCGTGGTGGGGGTGTCCGACGCGTGCGACCCCACCCTGCACGTCGGGGCCAAGTCCGCCGATCAGGTGCCGATACCGAGATTCTGCGTAGTCCCTTCGAGTAATGCGTTGCTCATAAAGGGCGAACCGGAACAATAAGGGACGGATAACGGAAGGGAGACCGACGGGAGAGTGGTGCATGCCCCTGCGGAGACGTAAGGCGCAGCTGAAGACCCGGGCCGGGAAGGCGGCAGTCAGTGGATACGGCGCGGTGGATGCGCGCCTGCCCGTCAGCGAGCTGGCCAGGCAGCTGCTGCGCAAGGCCTTTCCCGACCACTGGTCGTTTCTCCTCGGCGAGATCGCCCTCTACTCGTTCGTGGTCCTGCTCCTCACCGGCGTCTACCTCACCCTGTTCTTCGACCCGAGCATGATGGAGAGCGTCTACACCGGTTCCTATGCGCCCCTTCAGGGTGTGAGGATGACGCAGGCCTACACCAGCACCATCGGAATCAGTTTCGACGTGCGCGGTGGCCTGCTGATCCGTCAGATCCATCACTGGGCGGCGCTGGTGTTTGTCGCCGCGATCGCCGTCCATCTACTGCGGATCTTCTTCACCGGCGCCTTCCGTAAGCCGCGGGAGGCCAACTGGATCGTGGGCATGACCCTGTTCGTACTCGCGCTCCTCGAAGGATTCGCGGGCTACTCGCTGCCCGACGATCTGCTGTCCGGTACGGGCCTGAGAACGGCGGCCACCATTGTGGGGTCGATCCCTGTCGTCGGAACGTACATGGAGCTGTTCGTCTTCGGAGGACCGTTCCCGGGCAATGACGTGATCCCTCGCCTGTACGCCGTGCACATCCTGCTCGTGCCCGGCCTGATCGTGGCGCTGATCACCGCTCATCTCATGCTGGTGGTCTACCTCAAGCACACCCACTGGGCGGCGCAGGGGAAGACCAACAAGAACGCCGTCGGCTCACCGGCGTTCCCGCACTTCACTGCGAAGACCACAGGTTTCTTCCTCATGGTGTTCGGCGTACTGGCCCTGCTGGGCGGGCTCGCCCAGATCAACCCCGTATGGAACTACGGCCCCTACCGTGCCGACCAGGTTTCCGGTAACGCACAGCCGGACTGGTATGTCGGGTTCCTGGAGGGCGCGCTCCGGCTGATGCCGCCATGGGAGACCAACATCGCGGGTCACACCATCATGTGGAATGTGTTCATTCCGGCGCTCGTGCTGCCGGGCGTGGTCTTCACGGTGCTGTTCCTCTATCCCTTCTTCGAGAGGTGGGTGACGGGCGACCGCAGGGAACACCATCTGTGCGACCGGCCGCGCAACCGGCCGACCCGCACCGGGCTCGGCGTGGCGGCCATCGTCTTCTACGCCGTTCTCCTGGTCGCCGGCGGCAACGACGTCGTCGCCTTCTCGTTCAGGGTTTCGATCCAGGTCATGACCTGGATCCTCAGGATCGCGCTGGTCGCAGCCCCGCTGCTGGCGTTCGCGCTGACCAAGCGCCTCTGCCTCGCGCTTCAGATGCGGGACCGCCGCCGGCTGACCGAGGGTGAGGAAACCGGCCAGGTGACCCAATCGATGAACGGCGATCTCTCGGAGAGCCACCGCGGCCTGAGCCCGACAGCCCGCTACCGCATCCTGATGCGTGATGTCCCGACGCCCCTGGAGCTCCCCGTGGAGGGCCCGATCTCGCGTCGGCGACGGCTTCGGACCGTACTGAGCGGCTGGTACTACAGGGACCTCGTGGACCTGCCCGCCACGGACGAGCAACAGTCCCGGATCGCCGAGCGGACGGCGCCACCGGCACCGGTTCGCGAGCCCGAGGACTGAGAGCCGCCCTCAGCCCTGCACACGCGCGTACTGGAAGACCATTCCGAACACCCCCGCCAGGACCAGGCCCAGCCCGATCACGAAGAGCCACAGACCGAACACCACACCCAGAGCGAGCAGGGCCACCCCCGCGGCTGTCAGCGACGGCCAGATGCTGTGCGGAGAAAAGAAGCCCACCGGACCGGACCGCTCATGGATCTGCCCGTCCCCGCGGTCCTCGGGACGCTGCCCCTTCCTCCGGTAGTTGGTGGCGAAGAAGAACGTGACCAGCAGCGCCATGAGGAACGAGATGGTAAGCGCCGCCGAGCCTGTCGGATCCCGGGACCACACGGCGTAGAGAACATCGGTCACGAGAAAGAACCCCGCGACTCCGGCGAAGAGAATGGCCTCGGTCTTCATTCGCCCGACTCCTCCTCGGCGCCCGAAATGGCGTGGGGCCCGCCTCGGCCGAGGCCCGGCTTCTCCTTCAGGGGGTGGTGCAGGTCGAAGGCCGGCGAGTCGGAACGTACGCGGGGCAAAGCCCGGAAATTGTGCCTCGGGGGTGGACAGGAGGTCGCCCACTCCAGGGAACGGCCGAACCCCCACGGGTCGTCCACTTCGACCTTCGGTGCGTAACGGCTGGTGTGCCACACGTTGTACAGGAACGGCAGGGTCGACAGGCCGAGCACAAAGGAGCCGATGGACGAGATCGTATTGAGCACGGTGAAGCCGTCCGCTGCGAGATAGTCGGCGTAACGGCGGGGCATTCCGGCCTCCCCCAGCCAGTGCTGGACCAGGAAGGTCAGCTGAAAGCCGACGAACAAGGTCCAGAAATGGATACGTCCGATGCGTTCATCCAGCATGCGTCCGGTCAACTTGGGCCACCAGAAGTAGAAACCGCCGAACATCGCGAAGACCACTGTGCCGAAGAGCACGTAATGGAGGTGGGCGACGATGAAGTACGAATCGGTGAGGTGGAAGTCCAGTGGGGGCGAGGCGATCAGCACCCCGCTGAGGCCGCCGAGGAGAAATGTCACGAGGAAGCCGATCGCCCAGAGCATGGGTGTCTCGAACGTGATACTGCCGTGCCACATGGTGCCGATCCAGTTGAAGAACTTGACACCGGTTGGCACGGCGATGATGAACGACATGGCGGAGAAGAACGGCAGGAGAACGGCTCCCGTAGCGAACATGTGATGGGCCCAGACAACCGCCGAGAGCATGGTGATGCTGATCGTGGCCATGACCATTCCGAAATACCCGAACATCGGCTTCCGACTGAACGCGGGAATGATCTCGCTCACCACTCCGAAGAAGGGCAACGCGACAATGTAGACCTCGGGATGGCCGAAGAACCAGAACAGGTGCTGCCACAGCAGCGCCCCGCCGTAGGCGGAGTCGAAGACATGCGCCCCGAACTTCCGGTCGGCTTCGAGGACGAGCAGCGTGGCAGCGAGCACCGGAAACGCGAGCAGCGCGAGGATCGAGGTGAACAGAACGTTCCAGGTGAAGATCGGCATCCGGAACATGGTCATACCGGGGGCGCGCAGACAGACGATCGTCGTGATGAAATTGACCGATGCCAGGGTCGTACTGATCCCCGACAGCACCAGGCCCATGGTCCAGAGGTCTCCGCCGGCGCCGGGCGAGAAGACGGCACTGTTCAGCGGAGCGTAGGCGAACCAGCCGAAATGTGCCGCGCCGCCGGGCACCACGAATCCGGACACCACGATGATTCCGCCGAAGAGGAAGAGCCAGTAGGTGAGCGCGTTCAGGCGAGGGAAGGCGACGTCGGGCGCGCCGATCTGCAGCGGCATGATGGCGTTCGCGAAGCCGCCGAACATCGGTGTGGCGAACAGCAGCATCATGACGGTGCCGTGGATGGTGAACAGCTGGTTGTACTGTTCCGCGCTGACAATCTGAAGTCCTGGCCGGGCCAGCTCCGCGCGCATGAGCATGGCCAATACTCCGCCCAGCAGGAAGAACCCGAACGCGGTGACCATGTAGAGATTGCCGATGACCTTGTGGTCCGTGGTCGTCAGCCACCCCATGAGTCTCACACCGGCATCGATGCGCCTGTTGGCCACCGGCTCGGCTTCCTGCAGGTCCTGCGCCATCGGTTCTCCGTCCCTCCCGATTGACTCGATGGTGGAGCCTGCCGCCATGGACGGCCCGTACGACTGGCGGTGACACCTCGAATTTCACCGGTTCACCGGTGCTCCGATCGGGTGTCACAGGGGCCCGCCGTATCCGGGATGCTCGGGGGATCATGAGTCAGACAGTGCGTGGAAGGGGGGTGCGGCGTCCTACGGACCCGTGCGGATTCGGGGGGACGGCGGCCAAGCTGACCGATGCCTTCCAAGGAGGAGCAAGGCATCCGCCCTCCTGGAAGGCATCGGCGACGCATATGTGTCCCGCAGGCGCCCATGAAAACCTTGGGAGCTCCCGCCGTGGGCGCCCGAAGAGGGGTCTGTGGGCCGTGCGAGGGCGGCCCACAACCACCAACATTGACCAACGCCAACCGCTGCTTCGCAGGTCAGGTGGCTGATGCGGCCCCGGAGACCTGAGCCAGGTACGCGTTCGTCTTCTCCGGGTCGAAGAAGAAGTTGTCGAAGTCCGCCGGGTTGTTGAACCCGTTGGCGAACCGGTCGGCGACCGGCTGCAGCTGACCGGCGGCGCCGATCAGGTTCAGCACGTGCTCCGGCGGTACGCCGAGCATGGCGTTCGTCCACTTCACGACGTGCTGCGCGGTGTCCCAGTAGCGGTCGAACGTGGACTGCATCCAGTCCGCGTCAAAGGCCTGGTCGCCGTGCTCGATGATCGACTTCAGGTACGCGTCGGCGCACTTGGAGGCGGAGTTGGAACCCTGGCCGGTGACCGGGTCGTTGGCGACGACGACATCCGCCACGCCGAGCACCAGGCCGCCGCTGGGCAGCCGGCCGATCGGCTTGCGCACGGTCGGGGCGTAACGGCCCGCCAGGGTGCCGTTGGCGTCGGTCAGTTCGACCTTGGTGGCGCGCGCGTACTCCCACGGCGTGAACTGCTCCATGAGCTCCAGCGTCTTCGCGAGGTGCTCGGAGGGGTCCTTGATGCCCTGGAAGACGTCCAGCGGGCCACCCGGGATACCCTCCCAGAACAGGATGTCGGCGCGGCCGGACGTGGTCAGGGTCGGCATCACGAAGAGCTCACCGACACCAGGGACCAGGTTGCAACGGACCGCGTCGAACTCGGGATGCTCGGGGCGCGGGCCCATGCCGTGGACGTACGCGACGGCCAGGGCGCGCTGAGGGGCGTCGAACGGCGAACGGGACGCGTCCCGGCCGAACATGGAGACCAGCTCGCCCTTGCCCGCGGAGACCATCACCAGGTCGTAGGTGCGGGAGAAGTAGTCGAGGTCGGAGACGGCCGCACCGTGGATGACGAGCTGTCCGCCGCGCTGGGCGAACGTATCCATCCAGCCGGCCATCTTCACGCGCTGGTCGACGGACTGGGCGAAGCCGTCCAGCTTGCCGACCCAGTCGACGGCGCGCGAGGAGTCGGGGGCGGCGACCGAGACGCCGAGACCCTCGATGCGCGGAGCCTGGGACTCCCAGAAGTTGAGCTTGAGGTCGCGCTCGTGCTGCAGCGCGGTGTCGAACATGCACTGCGTCGACATGACCCGGCCGGACCGGACCTCGTCGGCGGTGCGGTTGGACATCAGGGTGACTTCGTACCCATGGGACTGCAGTCCGAGGGCGAGCTGGAGACCGGACTGGCCGGCTCCGACTATGAGTATCTTCCGCATCGCGGTTCTCCGTTACGTCTACGTGGTACGTGCGCGAGGTGTGTCTAGTGCGGTGAGGGGCACCAGTGCCGTGACCGGCAGTGTTGTCCCATGACGAGCGTGGTCCGGTGCGTGCGATCGCACGGCAGAGGGTCGCCCCGCTCCTGGGCGTATCGGGGCGAGCCCGACAACGCAGCGAGCGGGCGTACCAGGCGTCGCACGGCAGGCGGGACTTTCGAAACACGCCCTAGGCGGGGGCCGCGTCAAAAGCGTGACCCACGAGGGCCAGCAGCGACTCGACGACGGTGATCCTGTTACGCGCGTCCATGATCACAACAGGCACGTCCGGGGGTACGGTCAGGGCCTCCCTGACGTCCTCCGCCTCGTAACCGGGCGTCCCCTCGAAGTGGTTGACGGCCACGATGTACGGCAGTCCGCAGCTCTCGAAGTAGTCGAGCGCGGGGAAGCAGTCGGAGAGCCGCCGGGTGTCGGCGAGCACCACCGCACCGATCGCGCCGCGCACCAGGTCGTCCCACATGAACCAGAAGCGCTGCTGTCCGGGCGTGCCGAACACGTACAGCACGAGGTCGTCGTCGAGCGTGAGACGGCCGAAGTCCATCGCCACGGTCGTGGTGACCTTGTCGGGCGTCGCGGTGAGGTCGTCG
The DNA here is from genome assembly GCF_040704695.1 of Streptomyces sp. NPDC048411. Classification (NCBI taxonomy): domain Bacteria; kingdom Bacillati; phylum Actinomycetota; class Actinomycetes; order Kitasatosporales; family Streptomycetaceae; genus Streptomyces; species Streptomyces sp. NPDC048411. Next base: position 35,658 of record NZ_JBEZKL010000005.1, on the reverse strand, counting down.
GTCTCCTCACTGGCCTGGGTCATCAGTGCTTCGGTCTGCAGCGGGGTTATCTCGGAGACCGATCCCACGAAGGTCGTCTTGCCGACCCCGAACCCGCCCGCAACGACTATCTTCGTGGCGATGGGCGCCCTGGTGTGATCCAACTGCCAGGCCTGGATCGACTCCTCGGCCTGGTCCTCCGGTCCCGGCTGACGCGGGGCGGACAGGAGTGGATCAGAGACGACGGAGTCCATTCAGCACCCTTTCGAGCAGTGCGCGGTCGGGCTGGCCGGTGCCGTGACCGGTCCCGTACACACGGATCTTTCCCTGGTCGGCCAAGTCGCTGAGCAGCACTCGGACCACGCCGAGCGGCATCTTCAACAGGGCCGAGATCTCCGCGACCGTACGCATGCGGCGGCAGATTTCGACAATGGCCTGGAGCTCCGGCATCACCCTCGTGGCGAGGTTGCCGTTGGTGAGCTCGCGGCGCTCCTCGGGCGCTTCCAGCGCGGCCACGAACGTCTCGACGAGAAGGACGTGACCGAAGCGGGTGCGGCCGCGGGTGAGCGAGTACGGGCGGACTCGGGCGGGCCGTCGGTCGGACCCGCGGACCGGGAGCCTCGGGGCGGGTTCAGCAGCGGGCGTCACTGGGCGCTCTCCATCGATTTGCGCAGTTCACTGCGGAGTTCGGGGGTGAGTACGTGTCCGGCACGGCCGACGAAGAGCGCCATGTGGTACGCGATGACGCTCATGTCGCAGTCGGGGGTGGAGTGCACGCCGAGCAGCGAACCGTCACTGATCGACATGACGAAGACGCTGCCCTCGTCCATGGCGACCATGGTCTGCTTGACGCCGCCGCCGTCCATCAGTTTCGCGGCGCCGATGGTGAGGGAGCCGATGCCGGAGACGATGGTCGCCAGGTCGGCGCTGGAGCCTCGGGGGCCGTCCTGCGGGCCGCCTGTCGCTGCGGCTGTCTGGCGGCCGGGGTCGGAGGAGAGCAGCATCAGTCCGTCGGACGAGACAACGGTGACCGAATGGACCCCTGGCACCTCCTCCACGAGATTGCTCAGCAACCAGTGAAGGTTCCGGGCCTCGGTGCTCAGCCCGAATGTGCTGGGCGCAGTCAACTGCGTGCCTCCTCGACTGTGTCCCCCGTCTCATCGGTTCGACCGCCGAAATGGTCTGCCCGCTCGGTCTGCTCGGTCTGCGCGGTCTGCGCGGTGCCGGCACCGGTGACGGCACCGTCGGCGATCTCCGCCTCGACGTCGCGGCGGCCGTCCTTCGCCCCCTGGTGGAAACCGCCGAGGCGGCGGCGCAGCTCGTCCTTGTCCAGACTGCCCCTGCGCTCGGCGGTGGGGACGGCGGGCTTGACGACCTTGGGGGTGCGCTTGGGAAGGCCCTTGTCGGTGATGCGTTCGGCCTGCGGCTCCGGCTGCCGGGGGCCGGGAAGGGCCTCGGCGGCGGACGCCGGGGAAGGAGCCGGGGCGGTGAAGAGCTCCGGGGTCTCGTCCGCGGTGCGCTCGTGGCGGTCGGGGCCGATGGCGTACGGGTCGGGGGCCGCCGGGGTCTCATGGGCCGGTGCGGCCGACGGGGCCGGCTGAGCCGCGGGGACGTTCCGGAGCCCCGGGAGCCGGACCTGCATCGTGGTCTCGGACTCGGACTCGTCGGGGACGACCGGCTCGGGTTCCGCCGGAGCGGGCGCCTCCGCCGGAGCGGGCGCCTCCGCCTGGGCCGGGTCCGATGCCGACTCGCGGATCGCCTGCTCGGCGGCGGCGATCAGCGGGTCGGCGGGCAGCGCGAGCGTCCGGCCCGGCAGGGCATTGGAGTTGGCCTCGGCGACCGATCCGGGCAGGTTCAGCGCGGGTGCGTCCCCCGGCGCGGTGACGGGCGGCGGCGTGGCGCCGGGCGGCGCCTTCGGCAGCAGCGCCTGCGGCAGCACGACGACCGCCGTCACCCCGCTGCCCTTGTGCTCGCGCAGCTGGACCCGCACCCCGTGGCGCGCCGCGAGCAGCGACGTCACCTGGAGTCCGAGGCCCGCGCCGTCGGCGCTCTGCTCGCCCGCCGTGAACGAGGACGGGTCGGCCAGGCGGGCGTTGAGCTCATCCATCCGTACGGACGACATGCCGATGCCCTCGTCCTGCACGGAGAGCATCACCTCGCCGGTCTCCAGCAGCCAGCCGGAGAGCTCGACATGCGAGTCGGGCGGCGAGAAGGAGGTCGCGTTCTCCAGGAGTTCGGCCACCAGGTGGCTGAGGTCGTCGGCGGCGAAACCGGCGAGCTGGGCGTGCGGCGGCAGGGACTGGATGGTGACCCGCTCGTACCGCTCGATCTCGCTGACGGCCGCGCGCAACACGTCGACCAGCGGGATCGGGCCGGAGTGCCCGTGGCTGTGCTCGGCGCCCGCGAGGACCAGCATGTTCTCGCTGTGGCGTCGCATGACCGTGGCCATGTGGTCGAGCTTGAAGAGGGTGGCGAGCCGCTCCGGGTCCTGCTCGCGGTCCTCCAGGCTCTCGATGACGCCGAGCTGGCGTTCGACGAGGCCGAGGGTGCGCAGCGAGAGGTTGACGAAGGTGTGATGGACCGTGTTCTTGAGCCGCTCCAGCTGGGTGGTCAGATCGGCGGTGCGGGCCTGGAGTTCGGCGCACTGGACCGTGAGGGCCTCGCGTCCGGCGATCAGTTCGCCGCGCTCGTTCTCCAGATTCTCGAACCGGCCGTTGAACTCGTGGAGCAGCCCGTGCAGCTGGCCGTGCAGGGCGTTGAGGGATCGAACGACCTGGGCGAACTCGTCGTTGCGGCCGGTGTAGCGGACCGGCTCGGCGGTGGCGGGCTCCGCGGCGAGGCGGGCGGCGCCGATCCGCAGGACGGCGAGCGGCTGGGTCAGCGTACGGGCCACGGCGGTGGAGACGCCGACGGCGATCAGCAGACAGCCGCCGAGGAGCGCGATGCGCAGTTCGAGAGCGGTGACGTCGTCGTCGCGCAGCTGCTCCAGGCGTCGCACCTGGTCCGTGCCGAGGGCGGACTCGACGCTGCGCATCCGGTCGACGCGGGCGGAGAGTGCCGCCTCGACCTTCTTCCGGTCGGCCTTCTGGTCGGAGTCCGACAGCTCGGGACGGTCGGTGAGTGCGGCGAGGTACTTCTCCGCGCGGTTGACCTCGGGCCCGGTGACGGTGGAGGAGAGCTTCCCGCGGGCGGTGCTGCCCGCGGCCTGGTCGAAGTCGGCGAGCGAGGAGAGCTCGCGCACCCTGGCCTGCTGGGCGGCGGCGCTCAGCGCGTCACGGTTGCGGTCGTCCTCGCTGCTGCCCTCGTCCTGGCTCTGGACGGGCAGCCCGGTGAACGGGTCGATCTGCGGGACCGTGGCCTCTTCGCGGGGCACGGAGAGCGCGGCGATCAGCAGCCCGCGAGTGGCGGAGGCCTGATCGGCGGCCCGGCCGAGGGCGAGGGGCGCACGGGTGGCCTCGGCGGCCCGCGGCGGGGTCTTCTCGGCAAGGTCGTCGGCGAGGTCGTGGAGCTTGGCGATGACCTCGGAGTACGCCTGGTGGGCGTCGAGTGCCGAGCCCTTGCCGGTGAGGGCGGTGCGGCGCAGGGAGGGGATCGTGGAGAGGTCGCGGCGCAGCGCGGCGGGAGCCGTGGCGCGGATCTCGTCGATCTGCTGGTCGACGCGGGCGCGGGGGCCGTCGTTCTTCGCGCCGGACTTCCCGTCCCGGCCGCCCGCAATATAGGCGGTGACTTCGTCGCGCTCGTCCGCGAGGGAGTGGGCGAGGGCCACCGCCTGCTGGTTCAGCTGGGCAAGGGTGACCAACCGCTGGGACTCGGTCAGTTCGGTGGAGGCGCCGAGGGCCGCGGGCGTGCCCGCGGCGATGACGGTGATGCCGACGACCGCGACGCCGGCGACCAGCCGGCTGCGTACGCGGACGGTGCGCCGGGTCGGCTCACTCCCGCTCGGCGCCGGAGGTGTCACCCCGGTACTTCTTTGCTCGCTGCCTTTGCTCCGCGGCCGCTTCTTCTGCACCGGTGCTCGCAATCTTGACTCGTCCACCCTTGAAGCAGAGGTGACGCACGTTCATATGTGGAAGGACACCCCGACCCCTGGTACGGCTTCCGACCATTCCAGTGCTTTTGAGAGGGGGGCGCGCATCAACCGCTCCGCCACCTGAACGAGTGAACATCACTCCGGAGTTGACGAACAAGTCTCCCCTCGGGCGCCGCAGCCCACACCTGGATCACCGGCTGGAACTTCCGCCCGGGCTTTGGCAGGATGCCCGCCCGCACCCGGCGCGGAGCCACCCCTTCCGCTCAAGCCTCCCCACTGACCTGCCTGTACGGCCCAACGCCACGATCGTGCAGGCCCCGTGAAGGCGTCGTGCAGACTGGCCGTATGCGCATCGAACTCGCCTCGGTCCCCGGTAGTCCCGAGCGCCCCAACGAGGACTGGGCAGCCACCGCGCTCCCCGCTTCCGGCGGGGGTGGCACGTTGGTTCTGCTCGACGGAGTCACTCCGCCACGGGGGGACGACGGTTGTGTGCACTCCGTACCCTGGTTCACCGCGCGGCTGGGCGGGGCGCTGGTCGAACTGTCGGGTTCGCGGCGGGATCTGACGCTCACCGAGATCCTCGCCGAGTCCATCAGGCGCACCGCCGACACCCATCGCACCTTGTGTGACCTTTCTCACGTACGCACCCCACAGGCGACCGTTGTCGTGGTGCGCTGGGACGGGGAAGCGATCGAACACCTGGTGCTCTCCGACTCCGTACTGCTGTTCGAGTCACCGGACGGAACGGTGCGCGCGCTGCTCGACGACCGGCTCGACCGGCTGCCGCCGGGCTCGCTGGCCACCGAGGCGATCGCCGATACGCGGGTACGGAACAAGGAGGGCGGCTTCTTCACCGCTGCCGCAGACCCCGGGGTGGCGGTCCGCGCCGTGACCGGGCGGACGCCTCTCACCGAGGTGCGGGCGGTGGCCGCACTGACGGACGGGGCGAGCCGCTGGACGGAGATGTTCCATGAGGGCGACTGGGCGGCCTGCCTCGCGGTGCTCCACAAAGAGGGCACACAGGGGCTGATCGACCGGGTGAGGGCCCTGGAGGACGCGGACACGGAGCGTGCGCATCTGCGGCGCAGCAAGACGCACGACGACGCGACGGCGGTCTACGTGGTGCTGTAACGGCCTCCCCCGCGACAGGGAGTGGATCAGCGAGCGGCGCCGTGCGACTTCGACGGCAAGGCGGAGGACGGAGTCGACGCGGAGGGGGCACCTCCCACGCCCTTAAGGCTGTGGGGGAGTCGGTGACCGACGACAACGCCGAAGGGGGCCCCTCCCTGCTCGAGCGAAGCCGAGAGCTTGGGGGAGCGGTCGCAGGGCGCCGCGAGCCCACTCCCTATCGCGGGGAAGGCCGTAGGTCACCCGGGTGCGGGGTCGGCCCACGCCGGCGGCGTGGGCGGTTTCCGCGGGGCGGAGGCCGGAGAGCACCCGCGGATGCCCGGCCGGGCCGGGTTCGGGCCCGGCCGTCGTCAGTCCTCGGCCCGCGCGTTCAATTGGTGCAGCAGCCGTGCCAATTCCGCCACCTCGGTCCGGTCCCAGTCGGCGAGCTTGCTCACATACCGTTCGCGGCGCGCGTCGCGGACGCTGCGGAAGCGCGCAAGCCCCTCGTCGGTGAGATGGACGAGGAAGGCCCGCCCGTCGGCCGGATCGGGCTCGCGCGCCACCAGTCCGAGCTCCTCCAGGGCGCGCAGTTGACGGCTCATGGTCGCCTTCCCCACGCCGAAGTACGCGGCGAGGTCGGTGGCCCGCTGCTGCCCCACCGACTCCAGCCGTACGAAGAGTCCGTACGCCGCGGCCTCCAGCTCGGGATGGACCTCCCGTGCCATCTCGCCGGAACTGGCCCGCGCGCGGCGCAGAAAGACAGCCAATTCCCGCTCCAGTGCCAGGAATTCGTGGTCCGCACCACTCCCTCCGGTCGCGCCGGGTTCACTACCGCTTTCGCTCCCGTGCACGTCAACACTCCTCATGAGCTTTCCTGCCGCTGAAAATTTCTTGCGCCGCCGGTCATCACCGCAGCTCCGCCAGTATTTCGCAGGCGTAGACCAACGGCACCGCCCAGGCCCTCTTCCGCCGCGCGGGTCTACGTGCGTAGCGTCATATCTGGCATGTCCACACCATGACATGCCGCAGGGGGTGCGCCGAGCCGCCCCCCTGGGTCTGCAGATCCCCCCACCGAGGCCTCGGAGGCACGCACATGCCCGTGCACAGATCCGGATCCGGAAAGACCCGCCGCTCACGTCTGGCGGCACTGGGAACCCTCCTCGCAGCACTTTCGCTTCTGCTCACCCTGCCCGGCGCGGCCATCGCAGCCGACTCCCCCACGGCCGCCGCCAAGAAGCCCACGCGCGGGTCGGCCACGATGGGCATGGGCGTCATCGCCCACGACGGCCAGGGCGGCCTGCCGGGCGGCACGCTTGTCGCCCAGACCGAAGGCGTGGACGTCAGCAGCCACCAGGGCAACGTCGACTGGGCGACTCTCTGGAACAGCGGCGTCCGGTGGGCCTACACCAAGGCCACCGAGGGCACGTACTACACGAATCCCTACTTCGCGCAGCAGTACAACGGCTCGTACAACGTCGGCATGATCCGCGGTGCGTACCACTTCGCCACCCCGGACACCACGAGCGGCGCCACCCAGGCCAACTACTTCGTGGACCACGGGGGCGGCTGGTCGAGGGACGGCAAGACGCTGCCCGGCGTGCTCGACATCGAGTGGAACCCGTACGGCGCGCAGTGCTACGGCAAGACGCAGGCCGGCATGGTCTCCTGGATCCGCGACTTCGTGAACACGTACAAGGCGCGCACCGGGCGTGACGCGGTCATCTACACCGCGACCAGCTGGTGGACGACCTGCACCGGGAACAATGCGGGCTTCGGCACCACCAACCCGCTGTGGGTGGCCCGTTACGACACCACGGTCGGCACGCTCCCGGCCGGCTGGGGCTACTACACGATCTGGCAGTACACGTCGTCCGGCCCGTACGTCGGCGACCACAACCACTTCAACGGCGCTCTCGACCGCGTACAGGCACTCGCCAACGGCTGAGCCTCCGCTCCCCGGAGCCCCGGTGACGCACCCCGTCACCGGGGCTCCCGCACGCCTCCACCGTCACCTCCGCCTCCGTCCACGCCACTATGCACTCAACGTATACACCCCGTGTATAGTCCCTGAACATCGCACGCCGGGTGCGCTGTTCAGTCGTGAGGGAGTGACGTGATCTTGCCCAGGAAGACGAAGTCGGTCGGTACGGGGTTGGCCGTCGCTCTTGTGACGGCAGTCACTCTCACGCTGACCGGCTGCTCGATACAGACCACGGCCCCGGGCTCGGCGCGGGGGGACGCCGCCTCCGACGCCAAGGGCTCGTTCGGCCCGGTGGACTGCCGCAAGGCGAAGTGCATAGCGCTGACCTTCGACGCGGGGCCCGGCGAGGACACCCCGCACCTGCTGGACATCCTCAAGGAGAAGAAGGTGCACGCCACCTTCTTCCTGCTCGGCAAGAACCACGTGCTGAAGCACCCCGACACGGTGCGCCGCATCGAGGCGGAGGGCCACGAGGTGGCCAACCACACCTGGTCGCACAAGATCCTGACGGACCGGAAGCCCGCCGACATACGTGCCGAGCTGGAGAAGACGCAGGACGCGATAGCGAAGATCACCGGCAAGAAGCCGCGGCTGATGCGCCCGCCGCAGGGCCGTACCGACGACACGGTCTCCGGCGTCAGCAAGGACCTGGGGCTCTCGCAGATCCTCTGGAGCGCCACCGCCAAGGACTACTCGACGACCGACTCCGCACTGATCAAGAAGCGGATACTCGACCAGGCGAGCAAGGACGGCATCATCCTGCTGCATGACATCTACAAGGGGACCGTGCCCGCGGTGCCGGGCATCATCGACGCGCTGAAGGAGCGCGGCTACACCCTGGTGACGATCCCGCAGCTGATGGCCCCCGCCGAGCCGGCGCCGGGGACCGTCTACCGCCCCTGAGCCGTCACGACGCGCAGCAGGACCCCGGCGCCGGTACGCCGGCGCCCTTGAACGGTGCCGTCCCGGTTCCCCCAGCGCATAGCGAGCCGCTTCTCGTCCGCCCCCTCGCCGGCCGGGCGCACCACGGAGTCCACGGGGACGGCGGTCCGGCCCACGGACCGCGGCAGCAGCGTGGCCTTTCCGCGCCCCGCCCGGACGCGGAACAGCACGTTCCGGCACCCGGACAAGCGGAACGGCCCGCACCACCCTTTCGGGTGGCGCGGGCCGTCCGACCGGCCGCGCACGTCGTGCCACGCCCGTCACGCCATGGCGCTCACGCCGCGGCCGGGACCCTCTCCTCCGCCCCGGCCGTGGCCGGGGCGAGGGCGATCTCCAGCACCTGGCGGACATCGGTCACCGGGTGGACCTCCAGCTTCTCCAGGACCTCGGCCGGGACGTCGTCCAGATCGGCCTCGTTCCGCTTGGGGATCACCACGGTGGTGATACCGGCCCGGTGGGCGGCCAGCAGCTTCTGCTTCAGCCCGCCGATCGGCAGCACCCGTCCCGTCAGCGACACCTCACCAGTCATCGCCACATCCGTACGGACCAGCCGCCCGGAGAGCAGCGAGGCCAGCGCCGTCGTCATCGTGATACCGGCACTCGGACCGTCCTTGGGCACCGCGCCCGCCGGGAAGTGGATGTGCGCCCCCCGGTCCTTGAGGTCGGCGACGGGCAGTTCCAGCTCGGCGCCGTGCGAGCGCAGGAAGCTCAGCGCGATCTGCGCGGACTCCTTCATGACGTCGCCGAGCTGACCGGTGAGGGTCAGTCCGGCCGCGCCGGTCTCCGGGTCGGCCAGCGACGCCTCGACGAACAGCACGTCACCACCGGCGCCGGTCACCGCGAGTCCGGTCGCCACGCCCGGCACCGCGGTGCGGCGCTCGGCCGGGTCCTGGGCGGACTCGGGGACGTGGTGCGGCCGTCCGACGAGACCCCGCAGGTCCTCGTCGGTGACGGTGAACGGGAGCTCCCGGTCGCCCAGTTCGTGCTGGGCCGCGACCTTGCGGAGCAGCCGGGCGACGGCCCGCTCCAGGTTGCGTACGCCCGCCTCACGGGTGTACTCGCCGGCCAGCTTGCGCAGCGCCGACTCGTCGAGCGTCACCTCGCCCTCCTCCAGACCGGCCCGCTCCAGCTGGCGCGGGAGCAGGTGGTCGCGGGCGATGACGACCTTCTCGTCCTCGGTGTAGCCGTCGAGCCTGACCAGCTCCATGCGGTCGAGCAGCGCCTCCGGGATGGCTTCCAGGACATTGGCGGTGGCCAGGAAGACGACGTCGCTGAGGTCGAGTTCGACCTCCAGGTAGTGGTCACGGAAAGTGTGGTTCTGCGCCGGGTCGAGGACTTCGAGGAGCGCCGCGGCCGGGTCGCCGCGGAAGTCGGAGCCGACCTTGTCGATCTCGTCGAGCAGGACGACCGGGTTCATGGAACCGGCCTCCTTGATGGCGCGGACGATGCGCCCGGGGAGCGCACCGACGTACGTACGCCGGTGGCCTCGGATCTCCGCCTCGTCCCGCACACCGCCGAGCGCGACGCGGACAAACGTGCGACCCATGGCGTGCGCGACGCTCTCACCCAGGGACGTCTTGCCGACGCCGGGCGGTCCGACGAGGGCCAGCACCGCCCCGCCCCGACGCCCGCCCACGACCCCGAGGCCGCGTTCGGCACGGCGCTTGCGCACCGCGAGATACTCGGTGATCCGTTCCTTCACGTCCTCCAGGCCCGCGTGCTCGGCATCGAGGATCTCCTTGGCCGCGCGGATGTCGTACGCGTCCTCGGTCCGTTCGGTCCACGGCAGTTCGAGGACGGTGTCCAGCCAGGTTCGGATCCAGGAGCCCTCGGGGCTCTGGTCGGACGAGCGCTCCAGCTTGCCGACCTCCTTGAGCGCGGCCTCACGGACATGCTCGGGAAGATCGGCGGACTCGACGCGCGCCCGGTAGTCGTCGGACTCGCCCTCCGCGTCGCCGTTGAGCTCGGACAGCTCCTTGCGTACGGCTTCCAGCTGGCGTCGCAGCAGGAACTCGCGCTGCTGCTTGTCGACGCCCTCCTGGACGTCCTTGGCGATGGACTCGGCGACGTCCTGTTCGGCGAGGTGTTCGCCGAGCCACTGGATGGCGAGCTTCAGCCGGGCGACCGCGTCGGCGGTCTCCAGGAGCTGCACCTTCTGAGTGGTGGTGAGGAACGGTGAGTAACCCGAATTGTCGGCAAGCGCGGAGATGTCGTCGATCTGCTGGACCCGGTCCACGACCTGCCAGGCGCCGCGCTTCTTCAGCCAGCTGGTGGCGAGGGCCTTGTACTCCTTGACCAGCTCGGCGGCGACGCCGGGGAGCGGCTCGGGAGCCGAGACGTCCACGCGGGTCCCCTCGACCCAGAGTGCACCCCCGGGTCCAGTGGTTCCGGCCCCGATCCGCACGCGGTCACGGCCGCGGATGAGGGCGCCCGGGTCTCCGTCGGAGAGCCGGCCGACCTGCTCGACGGTGCCGAGTACACCGATCCCGGTGTAGGTCCCGTCGATCCGCGGCACCAGCAGCACCTCGGGCTTGCCGCCACCCGGACGGGCGGCGGCCTGAGCAGCCTCGACGGCGGCCCGGACATCGGTGTCGGACAGGTCCAGAGGAACCACCATTCCGGGCAGCACCACCTCGTCGTCGAGTGGCAGCACAGGCAAGGTGAGCGGAGTGACCGCGTTGGACTCAGTAGCCATGATCTCCCCTTCGGCACTCAAGTTGAGTTATACGGACTCAATGCTCCTGAGCGTCTTTATGTTCCCGGGGTCGTGTTCGCTCTCAGCGATCTTCTTCCACCCGCCCGTCACCTGCGAAAACCACTCGGCAGCCGCGGCACGCACCTGGCACAGTGCCCGTATGACCGACAACGGCCGCCGCGGATCTCTGGGTAAGAGAGGACTGGCCGACGACGGGACGATCCGACACGAAGGCTCACTGAGCCGCCTGCCGGCGGCGTTCACCCCCCGCGCCTACCTCTACGGCAGCATTCCGCGCGGCACGGCCATTCCCGGCGTCTCCGATCTGGACCTGCTGCTCGCCCTGCGGCCGACCCTGCCGTTCTCGGCCTGCTCATCGACGATCTGCTTGGCCGGCTGCCGAGTACGTCGTGGTACACGGCGAGGAGGCACCGCGCCCATGACCGCCCCGACCCGACCCTCGCGCCGGTGCAGGAGCGGCCAGTAGGCCACCCCGACCAGCAGGGCGAGCGGATGCCCCCAGCCGGTGAGCGGATCGGTGAACACGAGCAGATCGTGCGCCAGCACCACCCCGACGCCGCCCAGCACCAGGGCGCGGACCAGCGGGGTGAGCAGTCCGGCGAGCGCGCCGACACTCGCCATCGGCCGGGTCGGCGGCGCTGATCGGTGCCCGGCTGAGCCGGCTGCCGATGACGGTCTACGGCGGCGCGGTCCACCTGGCGGCGCCCCGCACCCCCGGTGGCGCGGCCGCCCCTCTGGGCCTGGCCGATGCAGCCGGGGCCGCAGGGGGCGGCGTGGGCGGTGGCAGTGGCGGCGTACGTGGCCGGCGGGGCGCTCCTCGTGGTGCGCGGCGCACGGCCGGAGCCCGTTTGACCACGTCTTTCGCCTCCCCGCGCCCCGTACGGATCTGGCAATTGGCTGGTCCCGGCCGCGCGGCCGGGCGAGGATGGCAGGGACTCACCCCCCCCTCTACCGGAGACCGAGGACATGCCCACCGCCGACCGCCATACCGCCCACAGCCCCGTCACGCTCGACCGCCGCGAAGGACCGTACGGGGAGGTCGTCCTGCGGGAGCGGGGTGACGATTTCGAGATCATCGCCAACGGCTGCTTCCTGATGGACACCGCGGACGGTCGCTCCGAGCGGCTGCTGATCGACGCGGCGCTTGCCGCGCTGCCCGCCGGGCGGCCGGACCCGGCGGTGCTGATCGGCGGCCTCGGGGTCGGCTTCTCCCTCTCCCACGCGGCAGCCGAGCCGCGCTGGGGGCGGATCGCGGTCGTCGAGCGGGAGCAGGCGATCATCGACTGGCACCGGGGTGGCCCGCTGGCCCGGATCACCGGTGCCGCACTCGCCGACCCGCGGACCGAGATCCTGGCGACGGATCTGGTTGCGTACCTTCGCACGACTACGGACCGTTACGACGCGCTGTGCCTGGACATCGACAACGGACCGGACTGGACCGTCACCGACGACAACGGCAGCCTGTATGCGCCCGCCGGTCTCGCCGACTGCCGGGAGCGGCTGAATCCGGGCGGAGTACTCGCGGTCTGGTCCGCGCAACCGTCCGCCCACTTCGAACAGGCCTTGCGGAATGCCGGATTCAGCGGCGTAAGGACGGAAGAGGTGCAGGTTGCCCGAGGTGTGCCCGACGTGGTTCATCTCGCACTTCGGACCGCCTGAGGTCCCCCACCGGGTATGCGCGGCCCCGGACGCCCGGGGGCCAAGCGCCACAAGGCAGACACTCCGCCTCCTCCGCGCGTCCAACCCGTTCCTGTGCCGTTACACCCTGCGTAGCCGGGAGCCGTCCGGTGGCTCTACGCTGCTGAGCGGCAAACGGGATCACCCACGAAATCCACAAGCGAAGACCGTGCGTCCGGGGGGATTGGCCCCCCGCGAGAACGGGCAGGGCGGGGCGATGGAACAAACACACACCACCCACAACGGTGTCGCGGCGACCCCGAGCGCACAGCGCCGGGTGCTGGTGGTCGAGGACGACGCGACAATCGTCGATGCCATCTCCGCCCGCCTGCGGGCCGAGGGCTTCCTGGTGCAGACCGCGCTCGACGGCCCCGCGGCCGTCGAGGCAGCCGAGTCCTGGCAGCCCGACCTGATGGTGCTCGACATCATGCTGCCGGGCTTCGACGGCCTGGAGGTGTGCCGCCGGGTGCAGGCCACACGTCCGGTGCCCGTGCTGATGCTGACCGCCCGGGACGACGAGACCGACATGCTGGTCGGCCTCGGTGTCGGCGCGGACGACTACATGACCAAGCCGTTCTCGATGCGTGAGCTGGCCGCCCGAGTGCATGTCCTGCTGCGCCGGGTGGAGCGTGCCGCACTGGCCGCGGTGACACCGCGCAGCGGCATCCTGCGCCTCGGCGAGCTGGAGATCGACCACGCGCAGCGCCGGGTGCGGGTGCGCGCCGAGGACGTCCACCTCACGCCGACCGAGTTCGATCTGCTGGTCTGCCTGGCCGGCACACCGCGCGCGGTGCTCTCCCGGGAGCAGTTGCTCGCGGAGGTCTGGGACTGGGCGGACGCCTCCGGCACCCGTACCGTCGACAGCCACATCAAGGCGCTGCGCCGGAAGATCGGTGCGGAGCGGATCCGCACCGTGCACGGCGTCGGTTACGCCCTGGAGACCCCGGCGCCATGACCCGGCCCGGCTCGCGACTGCGTCCTTTCTCGGTCAAGGCCAAGCTGGGCACGCTCGTCGTGGTCTCGGTGTTCATCACGACCGGGCTGCTGATGGTGGCGGTGCGCACCAGGACCGAACTGCGGTTCATCACCGTGTTCTCGGTGATCGCGACGCTGCTGATCACGCAGTTCGTGGCGCACGGTCTGACGGCGCCACTGGACGAGATGACGAAGGTCGCCCGGTCGATCTCGCACGGCGACTACACCAGACGGGTGAGAGGCGCCGGCCGGCGCGACGAGCTCGGCGACCTGGCGCAGACGATCAATCTCATGGCGGACGATCTGGAGGCCGTGGACCGGCACCGCAAGGAGCTGGTGGCCAACGTCTCGCACGAGCTGCGTACGCCGATCGCGGCGCTGAGAGCGGTGCTGGAGAACGTCGTGGACGGGGTCTCCGCGGCCGATCCGGAGACGATGCGCACGGCGCTCAAACAGACGGAACGGCTCGGCAGGCTGGTGGAGACGCTGCTGGACCTCTCCCGGCTGGACCACGGGGTCGTCACCCTGAAGGCCCGCCGCTTCGAGGTGTGGCCGTATCTCTCGGGCGTGCTGAAGGAAGCGAACCTGGCCGCCTCGCACCGCCGGCTCTCCTCCGGCTCCGGGAACCACGGCCGCAAGGACGTACATCTGCATCTGGATGTGTCGCCGCCCGAGCTGACCGCGCATGCGGACGCGGAGCGGCTCCACCAGGTGGTGGCCAATCTGATCGACAACGCTGTCAAGCACAGCCCGCCACACGGCCGGGTCACGGTGCGGGCACGGCGCGGCGCGCAGCCGGAGTCGCTGGATCTGGAGGTCCTGGACGAGGGCCCGGGCATCCCCGAGTCCGAGCGGCACCGGGTCTTCGAACGTTTCAACCGGGGCGAGGTGCCGTCCCCGCACGGTCCGGGCAGCGACGGCGGTACGGGTCTGGGGCTCGCGATCGCCCGCTGGGCGGTGGATCTGCACGGCGGCCGCATCGGAGTGGCTGAATCAGCTCGCGGCTGCCGGATCCAAGTCACTCTTCCGGGGATCCCTCAGCCACGCAGTTGACATAGGGTTCGAACCGGAAGGGCGCGTTCTACGTGTCGTCCCACGAGGGGGATACGGTCCACGTGGCCGTAGCCACGGCCTCGCGTACCCGGACTGAAGCGGAACCATGCTTGTTTCCCGCCATTTCCTGCGCCGAAACCAGCTCTTTGATGTGACTTGCACGACGAAGACCGGCCCGGCCTGCATGGAACGGTCAGGGAGGCGTAGCCTTGATTTCCGCTGTCCATCACCTTGTGAAGCGGAAGAGGGCGGTTGCCGCCGTGTCGTCTCAGTCCCCCAGTAACTCAAGCATCTCGACCGACCAAGCCAGCCCGGGCACGAGTCCGGCTGCGGCTTTCGGCCCCAACGAGTGGCTCGTCGACGAGATCTACCAGCAGTACCTCCAGGATCCCAATGCGGTCGATCGCGCCTGGTGGGACTTCTTCGCCGACTACAAGCCGGGTACGTCCGGCGCGGCGGACAAGCCCGTTCCCGGCGCCGCAGCCGCGGGGACTGTGGTGCCCCCGGCCGCCACCGCGCCGACCGCGCCGGCGCAGGCCCCGGCGAAGCCCGCGGCTGCCGCTCCGGCCGCTGCCCCGGTGGCCCCGGCCGCGCCCGCCGCTCCGGCTGCGCCCGCCGCTCCGGCCGCGAAGGCCGCCGCGCCCGCCAAGGCGGCCCCGGCCACTGCCGCCGAGGGTCCCGAGTACGTGACGCTGCGCGGCCCGTCCGCCGCCGTGGCGAAGAACATGAACGCCTCCCTGGAACTGCCGACGGCCACGTCCGTCCGCGCCGTTCCGGTGAAGCTGCTCTTCGACAACCGCATCGTCATCAACAACCACCTCAAGCGCGCCCGCGGCGGGAAGATCTCCTTCACCCACCTCATCGGGTACGCGATGGTGCAGGCCCTCAAGGCCATGCCGTCGATGAACTGCTCCTTCGCGGAGAAGGACGGCAAGCCGACCCTGGTCAAGCCGGAACACGTCAACCTCGGTCTGGCCATCGACCTGGTGAAGCCGAGCGGCGACCGCCAGCTGGTCGTCGCGGCCATCAAGAAGGCCGAGACGCTCAACTTCTTCGAGTTCTGGCAGGCGTACGAGGACATCGTCCGCCGCGCCCGCATCGGCAAGCTCGGCATGGACGACTTCACCGGAGTCACCGCCTCGCTGACCAACCCCGGCGGCATCGGCACCGTCCACTCGGTGCCCCGCCTGATGCCCGGACAGGGCCTCATCATGGGTGTCGGCGCGATGGACTACCCGGCGGAGTTCCAGGGCACCTCCCAGGACACGCTGAACAAGCTGGGCATCTCGAAGGTCATGACCCTGACCTCGACGTACGACCACCGCGTCATCCAGGGCGCCGCCTCCGGCGAGTTCCTGCGGATCGTGTCCCAGCTCCTGCTCGGCGAGAACGAGTTCTACGACGAGATCTTCAAGGCGCTGCGCATCCCCTACGAGCCGGTCCGCTGGCTCAAGGACATCGACGCCTCGCACGACGACGATGTCACCAAGGCCGCGCGGGTCTTCGAGCTGATCCACTCCTACCGGGTCCGCGGCCACGTCATGGCCGACACCGACCCGCTGGAGTACCGCCAGCGCAAGCACCCCGACCTGGACATCACCGAGCACGGCCTCACCCTGTGGGACCTGGAGCGGGACTTCGCGGTCGGCGGTTTCGCCGGCAAGACGCTGATGAAGCTCCGCGACATCCTCGGTGTGCTGCGTGAGTCGTACTGCCGCACCACCGGCATCGAGTTCATGCACATCCAGGACCCGAAGCAGCGCAAGTGGCTCCAGGACCGGGTGGAGCGTCCGCGCCCCAAGCCGGAGCGCGAGGAGCAGCTGCGGATCCTGCGCCGCCTCAACGCCGCCGAGGCGTTCGAGACGTTCCTGCAGACCAAGTACGTCGGGCAGAAGCGGTTCTCGCTGGAGGGCGGCGAGTCCGTCATCCCGCTGCTCGACGCGGTCATCGACTCCGCCGCCGAGGCCCGCCTCGACGAGGTCGTCATCGGCATGGCCCACCGCGGCCGCCTGAACGTCCTGGCGAACATCGTCGGCAAGTCGTACGCGCAGATCTTCCGGGAGTTCGAGGGCAACCTCGACCCGCGGTCGATGCACGGCTCCGGCGACGTCAAGTACCACCTGGGCGCCGAAGGCACCTTCACCGGTCTGGACGGCGAGCAGATCAAGGTCTCGCTGGCCGCCAACCCCTCGCACCTGGAGGCGGTCGACCCGGTCCTCGAGGGCATCGCCCGCGCCAAGCAGGACCTCATCAACAAGGGCGGCACGGACTTCACGGTCCTGCCCGTCGCGCTCCACGGCGACGCGGCCTTCGCGGGCCAGGGCGTCGTCGCCGAGACGCTCAACATGTCGCAGCTGCGCGGCTACCGCACCGGCGGCACCGTGCACGTGGTGATCAACAACCAGGTCGGCTTCACCGCCGCCCCGGAGTCCTCCCGCTCCTCGATGTACGCCACCGACGTGGCGCGCATGATCGAGGCGCCGATCATCCACGTCAACGGTGACGACCCCGAGGCCGTCGTCCGGGTGGCCCGGCTGGCCTTCGAGTTCCGGCAGGCGTTCAACAAGGACGTCGTCATCGACCTCATCTGCTACCGCCGCCGCGGTCACAACGAGGGCGACAACCCGGAGTTCACCAACCCGCAGATGTACACCCTGATCGACAAGAAGCGCTCGGTGCGCAAGCTCTACACCGAGTCCCTCATCGGTCGCGGCGACATCACGCTGGAAGAGGCCGAGCAGGCGCTCCAGGACTTCCAGGGCCAGCTGGAGAAGGTCTTCGCGGAGGTCCGCGAAGCCACCTCGTCCCCGGCTCAGACCCATGTCCCGGAAGCGAAGCCCGAGTTCCCGGTCGCCGTCACCACCGCGGTCTCCGCGGAGGTCGTGAAGCGGATCGCCGAGTCCCAGGTCAACATTCCGGAGCGGATCACAGTCCACCCGCGCCTGATGCCGCAGATGCAGCGCCGTGCCGCCTCAGTGGAGAACGGCACGATCGACTGGGGCATGGGCGAGACCCTGGCCATCGGTTCGCTGCTGATGGAGGGCACCCCGGTCCGGCTCGCCGGCCAGGACACCCGCCGCGGCACCTTCGGCCAGCGCCACGCGGTCCTCGTCGACCAGGTGACCGGCGAGGACTACACCCCGCTGCTCTACCTCTCCGACGACCAGGCCCGCTACAACGTCTACGACTCGCTGCTCAGCGAGTACGCGGCGATGGGCTTCGAGTACGGCTACTCGCTGGCCCGCCCGGAGTCGCTGGTCATCTGGGAGGCCCAGTTCGGTGACTTCGTCAACGGCGCGCAGACCGTCGTCGACGAGTTCATCTCCTCGGCCGAGCAGAAGTGGGGCCAGACCTCGGGCGTCACGCTGCTCCTGCCGCACGGCTACGAGGGCCAGGGCCCGGACCACTCGTCCGCCCGCCCGGAGCGCTTCCTCCAGATGTGCGCGCAGAGCAACATGACGGTCGCCATGCCGACGCTCCCGTCGAACTACTTCCACCTCCTGCGGTGGCAGGTGCACAACCCGCACCACAAGCCGCTGGTCGTCTTCACCCCGAAGTCGATGCTCCGCCTCAAGGCGGCGGCGTCCAAGGCGGAGGAGTTCACCACCGGCGGCTTCCGCCCGGTGATCGGCGACGACTCGGTCGACCCGAAGGCGGTCCGCAAGGTCGTCTTCTGCGCCGGCAAGGTCTACTACGACCTGGATGCCGAGCGCGAGAAGCGTGGCGTCAAGGACACGGCCATCATCCGGCTGGAGCGTCTGTACCCGCTGCCGGGTGCCGAGCTGCAGGCCGAGATCGCCAAGTACCCGAACGCCGAGAAGTACCTCTGGGCCCAGGAGGAGCCGGCCAACCAGGGTGCCTGGCCGTTCATCGCCCTGAACCTGATCGACCACCTGGACCTGGCCGTCGGCGCCGACGTCCCGCACGGTGAGCGCCTGCGTCGCATCTCGCGACCGCACAGCTCCTCCCCGGCGGTCGGCTCGGCCAAGCGCCACCAGGCCGAGCAGGCGCAGCTGGTCGCCGAGGTCTTCGAGGCCTGATCAGCGGCTGTACGTGCGAAAGGGCCCGGCCCCGCGAGTGATCGCGGGGCCGGGCCCTTCGGCGTGTCGCCGTTCCTTCGGTGACCGGATCAGATGATCGGCGGCTCGAAGTCCCAGTACGGCCGGTTGCGGGACCGTGCGGAGACCGTGTGGACGTGCTGTGCGCCCAAGGTCGTCACGAGGTCGCCCAGCGCCTCGCTCTCGATCTTCTCGGCCCGCTGCCGGTCCCGAATCCCGCGCAGGTCCGCCGCGTGGGCGATCCGGGCCGAGAGTGTCAGCGGGTGGGTCCGGCCAAGGACCTCGGTGGCGCGAGTGATGGTGGTCTCCGTGAGGGCGGCGGCGGACTCGGGGTCGCCGATCAGGTTGCGCAGTGCCGACGCGTTGATGGCGCAGCCCAGAGTCCAGGGATGGCTCTCCCCCACGGCCTGGGTCATGGCGGCGAGCGCCCCCTCGATGAGCACGTGGGCGTGTTCCCGTTCTCCCACGTTGCGCAGAATGAGCGCGTGGTTGGCGCGGGTGCCCGCCACAAAGGGGTGGGACTCGCCGAGCATGTCGACGTAGCCGCTCACGACCTTCTCGCTTATGTCCCTGGCCTGGTCGATGTCCGCGTGCTCGCGGGCGAAGCAGCTCTGGCTGGCCGCGAACATCATCGTCAGTGGGTCGCCCTCGCCGAGCACCCGCTCGCAGCGCTCCAGCACGCGGGTGAACAGCGCTCGGGCCTTGTTCCGGTCCCCCGAACGGTAGTGGCACAGCGCGAGGTTGTGTTCGGCGCGCAGGGTCTGCGGGTTGTCGGGGCCCATCACGAGCCGGTGCACCCGGGCGCTCTGCGTCTGGAGCGACTCGGCCTCGGCGTAGCGGCCGAGCAGGCGCAGGTCGGTGGCGTAATTGATCTCGGAGTAGAGGGTCCAGTTGTGGCGTTGGCGCAGCAGTTGGCGCCGGGCCTCCAGGGTGCGCCGGTTGAGCTCCAGGGATTCCTCGTACCGGCCGAGCAGCCGGAGCGACATGGCAAGGTTGTTCTGCGCGTTGAGCGTCCGCGAGTCCTGTTCGCCGAGCAGTTCGCGGTAGGCGGCCAGGATCCAGCCGGAGATCTCCAGCGCCTCGTCGTACCGGCCGAGCCCCCGCAGGTCGGCGGCGAGACCGCCGGCCGCGCGCAGGTGTTCCAGGTCGTGTTCGCCGCGTTCGGCGCGCAGGTGGTTGACGGCGGCCCGTTCGATGGCCTCCGTGCCTGCGTAGTCGCCGACCGCCCGCAGCAGGTTGGCGTAGTTGTAGCTGAGGTCCCAGACCCTGGGGTGGTTCTCGCCGAGGAGTTCGCGCCAAGCCTTCACGGCTCGTGCGCCGAGTTTGATGCCTGCCCGGTACTCGCCCGACAGGTACATGTACCGCAGGCAGTTGAGGACCAGGGTGTGGACCGCCGAGTCGGTGCTGAGCAGGACGTCGGCCCACTTCAGGTGGGGGGTGATCTCAGCGTAGGCAGGCCACAGGCGGGTGTCCGTGGGGCGGCCGGGGTCGGCGGCGGCAAGGGCTCTGCGGACCACGCCGATGAATTCCTGGCGGTCCCGCTCCGGCATGTCCTTGCTGACGATCTGGTGGACCATGCGGTGCAGGTAGAGCGATTCGCCGGCGGACGGGTCGTCGATGCTGGACTCATGGGACTCCAGGCGGACGACGGAGTACTGCCGGAGCTGGCCGATCGCCTTGTTCCACAGCAGTGGGTCGTTCATCAGGCCGGCCAACTGCTCAGGAAGTTCCCCGGCGGGCATCTCCTTCAGGAGCCGTACGGGGATGGATCCGGGGGCGAAGAAGGTGCACAGGCGCAGCAGGTCGACGGACTGGGGGACGGTGTCCTTGAGCTTGTTCAGCAGTATCGACCAGGCGGTCTGGAAAGCGAGCGGGAAATCCGCGGAGACCTTGACGACGTCCTGGTCGATCCCGCCTTCGAGGAGTTCGATGTACTCGTCGACGGACATGTCGGAGTCGTTGAGCCATCCCGCCGTCTGGTCGAGGAGCAGCGGCAGGTCCTCCAGTGCGTCGGCGAGCAGGTCGGACTCGGACTGGGTCAGCCGTGGGGCACGACGCCGGATGAAGGCGACCGATTCCTCACGGCGGTAGACCGGGACTTCGACGAGGTTGCTGTTGTGCTCGCCCCACTCCGGGTTGCGGGACGTGATCAGGACGTGGCCGGGGCCGGTCGGTACCAGATCCCAGATCTGTTCGGGCTCGTCGGCGCCGTCGAGGACGAGCAGCCAGTGGGAGTGGGGGTCGCCACGGCGCAGCGAGTCACGGACCGCGCGGAGCCGTTCGCCGTACTCGGCACCGGTGGACAGGCCCAGTTCCGGGGCGAGTTCGGCGAGTTTCTGGCGGTAGAGGGCGCGGCGGTCGGCGGGGACCCACCACACGACGTCGTACTCGGAGCCGAACCGGTAGACATACTCCGCGGCCAACTGCGTCTTGCCCACGCCCGACATGCCGTGCAGGGTGACGACACCCGCGCCGGAGCCGGCGTCCTGGAGGGCTCGGTAGGCGTTGCTGAGCAGTTCCTCTCGGCCGGTGAACCGGGTGTTGCGGCGCGGTACGCCGCCCCACACCTCGGGAGTTTCGGACGGGAACCGCGGTCCCGGCCTGGCCGCCGTGGTCTCGGGCAGCGGGTCGGCGGGGAGACCGAGGCGGGTCAGCAGCCGTCGTTCGGCCTCGTCGGCGCCGACGTTGGTCAGGTCGGCCGCCCCGAAGACGGACGTGGCGCCGGGCAGCGCCGACGTGGTGACGGAGACGGCGACGAAGCGGTCCTGGTCGGGGGCGACGACCTCGCGCAGCGCCCGGTTCCACTCCTCATGGCTACGCGGGCCGAGCTGGAAGTACCAGTCGCTCAGGATCACCAGGACACGGCCGCGGGCCAGAGTCAGATCCCGCAGGCTCTCCTCCAGTGGCACCTCCACCGGTGGGTCCCAGCGCTGCTGGACGACCGTCACTCCGCGCCGCTCCAGACGGTCGCCGATCCAGGCCGCCCAGGCCCGGTTGAAACCGGCGAAACTGATGGTGACGGTCTGCACCCCGGTTGCTCCAACTTGCTTACGCGTTCCGGGCATTCAACCGTCTCCCTGCCTCGATTCGAGCCTTATCAACATACACCGGGGACCCTGTGGCGATCAGGTGGTCGGCGGCGCCGGTCAGGTGCGCGCTCACGCCCGTCGCGAGCCGTTCCTCTGCTGCCATATCACGCGCGCGGTGCTCACATACGCCTGCGCCCGGGCCAGATGACCCGTGGGGGGCGGACAATCGGCCAGACGGTCGTAGAGGGTGATCATCTCGTTGACGAGCACCCTTCCCTCGGCGGTCAGCGCGCCCGAACCGGCCAATACGGGCAGTACGGCTCCTACTTGTTCGCGGCAGCGGGCGTGTTCGGCCCAGGAGAAGTCGCGGTGGGTGACGCGCTCCGCGCCGAGTGCGAACCGCTGCCAGTAATCGGCGAGCGCGAGGTGCGAGTACGCGCCCTGGAACAGCCCGTCGAACGGCCGGGGGTCGGAGCGCCAGGGTGCGAAGTGCCGGGGGGCGGAGTCCTCGTGGTGCAGCCGTACGAGGGCACCGATCGCGGCCAGCTTGGTGTGCTGGAGTTCGTGCACGAGGGTCGAGGCGAAGTAGGCGGGGGTGGCCGGTTTACTGCTGAGGACCGCGCCGAACGCCTCGCGCCTGGTACCGCTGCAGTGCGCCGCGCCCTGGCCGGTGGGGCCCGATCCGGGCGGCGGGCCGAGTGGCACCAGGCAGCGCAGCAGCACGGCCGCCTCGGTCACGCGGTGTTCGCCGCCCATCCGGAGCAGCGGTTCGACCCCTGACCAGGACTCCGTCCACGCCTTGCGTTCGCTGTCGTCGATGTTGACTGCGTCGCTCAGCCCGTGGCGCTCGAGGCCGCTGCCCGCGGTGCGGTACGGGTCGAGATCGTCCAGCGGGACGGGGCCGGCGCCGGGCAGTACGGCGGGCAGGGACAGTGCGGGCAGCCAGCGCGGGTCGGGGGAACTCGTGGTGCCGTCCTCGTGCGCGTGCACGACGAGGGGCCTCTCCTGATGGTGGCGGAGCGTCAGTTCTGCTCCGGTGGATGTGATGTCGAGCCAGCCGTCGGGCATCCGCAGGGCCCCCAGGGTCGGTAGCGACAGCAGTCCGCCGCGCGCGGTGAGCCGGGCCGTGAACGCCAGCCGTGCGCGGATCGCCGCCGCTGCGGCGAGCGCGCCCGCGTGGTCGAGGTCCGCGTGGAGTTGGGGGGCGGGGGCAGTGGCCGTCAGGCCCCGCAGGCAGCTCTGCGCCCAGGGGCCCGCCAGGGGGTGGAGCAGCACCGCGCGGGCAGCGGTCCGGTCGGCTCGGTCGGCTGCTTCGAGCAGCGCCCAGTCCTGGCGCAGCCGGTCGAGCCGGTCCGGTGGGCAGACGGTCGCGGGAGCTGCCCCTGCGGCGTCGAGGAGGGCCCGCAGCAGGACGAGACGGCGGGTGTCCTGGTCGCGTACGAGCAGGCCGAGGTCGTCGGAGTCGCCTTCGGTACGGCCGAAGGCGCGGAGTGCGCGGTCCGGGAGTGGGGGGCTCATCGGTGGTCTCCTGCGGTTGCGGCGGCCAGCCGGTCCGCCACATGGCGGACGAGCCGGTCGAGGTCGGCGCAGTAGACGGAGGGGTTGGTGAAACCGTTCTCTGCGCGGTAGCGGTGGGCGTAGTGGCCGCCGCCGCAGACCGTCAGCAGCGGGCAGGCCCGGCAGGCGGCGGCGAGTGCCCCGGCACCTGCCTGACGGGCGGCGACGCCGGGGTGGCGCAGGGCGTCGTCGAAGCTGTGGCGGAAGATGTCGAGTCCGGTGGCGGCCGCCGTGTCGTAGGCGGACTTGAGGGAGTCGACCTGTTCGATCGCCCCGTCGGTCTCGACGACGACGGCGTTGACCGGGTCGAGGCCCAGCGATTCGGTGGCGGCGGGCAGGCCGAGCAGCAGGGCGAGGCACTCCTCGAAGAGCCGGACCCGGGTCTCCCGCCGACCGGCCGGCCACCAGCGGTCGAAGACGGTGCACAGCCAGTCGCCGTACGGGGTCGGGCGCGCCGGACCCGGTCCGACGCCCGGCGTTCCGGGCTCGGGTATGCCCGGCGGCGGGGTGGTCCAGTTTCCGTGCGGCAGCAGGAGGTCCAGGGCCGGTGGGCGCAGGGCGAGCAGCGACTCGTACATCTCGACGGGGTCGGTCCGCGGGTCGACGACGGTGAGGATGCCCGCGTACGCGTCGGGGTGCCGGTCGGCGAGGAGCTGGGCGCCGCGGGAGGCGGCGGGCCAGGAGGGGCGTCCCGCGTGGTCGGTGCGGAGGGTGTTGTGCCGGGCCAGACCGCCGTCGAGGCTGATTCCGATGCGGATGCCGTGCCGGGCGAGAGTGGCGATGCGGTCGTCGGTGAGCAGGGTGGCGTTGGTCTGCACGGTGGCGTGGAGCGTGCAGCCGCCGGGTATCCGTTCGCGCACCCGGTCGGCGAAGGTGCCCAGCCTCCCTGCGCCCGCGAGCAGGGGTTCACCGCCGTGGAGGACCAGGGCCACGCTGCGCAGGGCATGCGTCGCCGCGTGTTCGGCGATCCGGTCCGCCGTACGGTCCAGGACGGCCGGTGCGGCGGCGGCCGGGCGGGCGCGCCATGTTCGGTCGGGGCCCTCGTACAGGTAGCAGTAGCGGCAGGCGAGATTGCAGCGACCGTGGGCCTTGACGATGAACTGGCCGAAGGGGACGGCTGGCCGGGCGACGCTGTCCGGGCGCGCGGGCGCGCCTGGCGTCGTCTGTCGGGACACTCCGGCACCCCCGTGCTGTCCGTCTGCCGGGGCGTCCCCCGCTGTCGGGAACGCCCCTGTCATCGGCCCGGGGCGCGTCTTTGCGGCCTGCCGCCCGGGCAGACACTTCCCGGGCCGTGCCGCCCTGTTCACCCGGACCGCGGACCGCGTCCGTGCGGTCCGCCGCGCCTCAGAAGGCGTTGGTGAAACCCCACAGCATCTCCCGCGGCTGCTCGGCCCTGTCCCGGAGGTCCGCGACCACCGCGGCGAGGACCGGGTGGTCCAGCGTCCGCAGCGCCTCCAGATCGAGCCCGAGCAGGTCCGGCAGCGCGCCGGGCTCGTGGCCGGACCCGGCGCCGGGTGCCTCGGGTGTGCCCGCCCCGGCCCTGCGTGCCGATGCACCCGGCTCGCTCAACTCGCTCATCATGCCTCCCCGTTGACTGTGCAGTGGGCTCCGCGGTCGCACGCTCACCGTCGAGCGAACACCGCCCAGCCCGTGTCCCTGACCCTCGTACCACCAGCCCGGCGCACGCCGTCGTGCGCTCAGCGCTCCAGCTCGGCCAGCCGCTCGGCGGTCGACTCGCCCGCCGCGCCGCCGGCGTTCGGCAGTTTGCGCCATTCGAGGCCGGCCGCCCGGTACGCCTCGCGCGCGGCCCGGGGACGCCCCGCCTTCTGATACGTCATACCCCGCCAGTGGTTGGCCATAGCACCCAACTCCACTGCCTCTTGACACTGTTGTGGACTCTCCAGCTCCGCTTCCGCCGTGCGGGCGGACTCGGCCGCGTCCCGGAACGCCTCGGCCGCGTCGTCGAGCCTGGCCGGCCGCTGCAGCACCCGCGAGGCATCGAGATGGGACCGGCCCAGCGCCAGCCAGCAGCGCGCCGCGGTCAGCGGATCGCGGGCCTCCTGCGCGGCGAGACCGAAGAGGTGCTCGGCCTCCCGCAGATCGACCCGGTCCTCGGTGGCCCGGTGCCGCAGCATCAGGGCCCGGCCGAGCATCAGCAGCCGCTCGGCCTGGCGCGCGCTGCCGGACGGCGTCTCCGTACGGCAGTCGCGCAGCACCCGCACCGCCGCGCCGATGTACTCGCGCCCGTCCGGCAGTTCGGCACGCCGCAACAGGGTCCCGCCCCATTCGGCGAGCAGATCCGCATGGGCCCGGGAGTCGCGCGGGACGCCGCGGGAGGCGCGGGCGAACCATTCGGCGGCCGCCACGAGTTCGTCCGGTGCGTCCAGCTGTTCGTAGCGGGCGACCCGGACCCGGCCCGCCCTGGTCTGGAGCGCGGCGCGCTGACGCTGTTCCCTGACGGTCACCAGCGCCTGGTCGATCAGGGCCGCCGCCTCGTCCGGTTCGCCGCCGGAGGCCAGCAGGGCGTCCACCAGGTCCAGCAGGATCCGTACCTCGGTGCCCAGGGTGTGCCGGCCGCCGCCCGCCCCGAACGCGGTGCGCAGCGAGCGGGCCGCCTGCTCCGCGTACACCCGTGCCTGTTCGGTGTCGGCGGTCGCCCCGGCCAGTTTGAGCAGGGCCCGGCCGTGCGCCAGTGGCAGCGTGGCCGGACGGTTCTCCTGGTCGGGCCAGACGTCGGCGAACGCCTCCAGCATTCCTGCCGCGGCCTGCAGCAGGGCGCTGTCGCCGCCGAGGCGCCACTGCGCCTCCAGGGCGCGTACGCGCTCCAGGGTGAGCCGCAGCGCCTCGCCCGGGTCGAGGCCGGGGGCCGCGCAGGCGACCGTGTACTCGCGGTCGGCGCGTCGGAGCAGGGTCAGTGCGCCGCGCCGGTCGCCGCGCCTGCGCCGGTCGTCGGCCGCGGCGTGCAGCACCTTGGCCAGCACCGCCCGTTCGCGTACCGCCCCGGGATGCGCGGCAGCCCGTTCCGCGGCGTTCTCGGCCTCGCGCAGGAGGTCGTCGCCGCCCTGGACCTCCCACAGCCGCAGCACGCAGCGCGCGTACTCGGCCCACAGTTCGGGGTCGGCGCCCGGGTACCGCTCACGCTCGGTCGCGCCCCGGAGCAGCTGCACGGCGTCGATCAGGTACTGCACCATGCTGTCCGAGTCGAACTGGCGCAGGAGTGCCCGGGCGCTCTCCACCGCCGTGTGCGTCGTCCGGCCGGGGGCGTCGTGGCCGCCCCGGTCGCCGTAGGGCGCGAACTGCTCGGGCAGGGGCATGAAGCGCTCCAGTACGCGCGCCGCGACCTCGGCGAAGGGATGGGGAACGCGCGACCCGCCGTCTCTGTCGCTCTCCCCGTTCTCGTCACCCTCGTCGTTCTCCCCGATGCCGCCGCCCGGCGCGTGGCGGCCGAGGTCGGTGGCGTACGAGGAGGCGCGTCGGCCGTCTCCGAGCTGGGCGAACGCCAGCGCGGGAAAGTTCGGACCGCCCTTGCCGAACCGCTGTTCTATGTACTCCGAGCAGTGCTTGAGCACGAGCAGCGCCTCGTCACGTCCCAGCGGCCCGAGCAGCGCCTCCTGGACGCCGGGCGCGAACTCGTACCACTGCCCGTCACCCGCGCCGTCGCCCCTGCTCCGCGAGATCAGTCCGCTGAGCAGCACCTCGGCGAGTTCGGAGGGGCCCGAGTCGGGCAGCATCGTCCGCTGCACCAGCTGCATCACCGGCAGATAGAGGGGCGCCGCGGCGAGATAGACCGCGAGCTGCCCGGCAACCGGCGAGGCCGCCGAGCGGAAGCGGCTGACCAGCTGGAGCGAGGACAGCCGGTCGCCGGGGCGTGGTGCGGGCGCGGCGGGCTGGTCGGCCCTGACCCAGCCGACCGCTCCGGAGATCCGTCCGGCGCCGGTGCCGGAGAGCAGTCGCGCCCAGGCGTCGAGCGCGCCCGCCACGGGCGGGAGTACGGGCACGGCGAGGGCGCCGGGACGCGCGGTGGGTGCCCCGCCCGCCTCCTCGGTGACCTTCAGTACCGCGGCACCGGAGAGCCCTTCGCCGCGGGAGAGCACACCGAAGGTCACCGGCAGCCGGGTGCGGTTCCACATCCGCTGCGGCAGCGGCTGCAGTACGGCGGTGGGGGCCTGCCGGGCCAGCTGGTGGAGCAGCCGGTGGGCGCGCCCGCTGTGCCAGAGCGGTCCGGCGCAGTCGCTGACCAGGATGGTGACGCGGCGGCCGGTCGGATCGCTGAGCCGGTCCGCGGAGTTCAGCGGGGCGGCGGCCGGGTCGGGACTGCGGCTGACCGCGCAGGAACCGTCGGGGCCACGGTGCAGATAGCGCACCTGGACATCCCGAAAGGCACCCAACTGGCCGAAGATCTGCTGGAGTTCGCCGAACATCCGGTCCCAGACGCGCATCGATGAGGAGGCGTCCATGACGAACTGCAGCAGTGCGTCGGCGCGGGACACCCCGCGGAACACCGGGATGATCAACCCTCCTGCGCGTGCGCTGAGTTCGGCGGTGGCCGTCTCGTCCAGGGTGCGGCGCAGGGGTGGCGCGGCGGGGCGATAGCGCTGCAAGGGACGGAGGGCTCGCTGGATTTCAAGAGGTGCGGGCAGGGCGGGGGCAGCGGGCACGCCGAGGGTGAGGGTGGCGGCGCTGCGGCTCCCTCGGCCGTGCGGCCCGTCACCCTCGCGCTGCCCGTCGCGGCGCGGGACGGAGTCCGCAGGGGGTACCGGATACAGAGCTATCCGGCGGTCGGTGGCCGCGGGATCCCTCTGCTCCGCGGGCTCGTCGTCGTCCGGTGCGGCGCCCGTGCCGTGCGCGCGCCCGGCCGTGGTGCGGGCGGACGGTGCGGCCGGTCCCGCGTCGGACAGCTCGGCGCGAGAGAACGGCACGGCGGGGCCGCCCTGCTCCTCGGCTCCTTCCGGCGTGTCGGTGCGACGGGTCCATCGGGCGAGCCACAGGGCGTCGCAGAGCTGTTCGGCGTCAGGGTCGAGCCCGGCCTCGCGCAGCCGGGCGACGAGTGCGGGCAGCAGGCCTCCGTCGTACGGCTCCGGTTCCGCAGGACGCCCTCCCCCTGCTCCGTCCGGGCCGTGGCGTGCCGCGGCGTCGGGCATCAGCGCATCACCTCGGCCTGTCGAGTCGCTGGATGAGCAGGTCGGCGAGCCGGTCCCGGCCGGCGGGGGCGGCCGCGTCGGTGAGGTAGATGGCATTCAACAGCTGGTCGGTGGCCAGGAGTTCGCTGCGCGACCGCTCCAGGAAATGGGCGATGAGATCGTCTCCGGAGCGCGCCGCCTCGTCGCCGAGGTGGGCGCGGACGAAGGTGGCGAGCCGCTGGTGGTCGGGACGGCCCAGCTCCAGGTGGATGCAGCGCCGCATCAGCGGGGCCGGGAAGTCGCGCTCGCCGTTGCTGGTGAGCACGACGAACGGGAACGCCCCGCACTGCACACGACCGCCCTTGACCGTCACCTTGGTGCCGTCGTCGGTCAGCACCTCGGCCTCACCGCCGGGCAGCCGGTCGGCGATGCGCTCCAGTTCCGGAATGCCGAACTCGCCCTCCTCCAGCACGTTGAGGAGATCGTTCGGCAGGTCGATGTCGCTCTTGTCGAGCTCGTCGATGAGCAGCACGCGGGGCCGGTCGGAGGGCAGCAGCGCGGTGCCGAGCGGGCCGAGCCGGATGTAGCTGCCGACGTTCTCCGCCGCGCCGGAGCCGGCCGCCCCGGCCGCTGCGCCGTGCGCGGCGATCTGGACGTCCTGCAGCCTGGCGATCGCGTCATAGTGGTAGAGGCCGTCGAGGAGCGTGGACCGGCTGACGATGGGCCAGCGCAGGACCCGGCCGAGCCTGAGTTCATGGGCGACGGAGTGGGCCAGCGTGCTCTTTCCGGCGCCGGGGCTGCCGGTGACCAGCAGCGGGCGCCGCAGGTACAGCGCCGCGTTGATCATTTCGAGTTCCTCGGCGCCGGGCCGGTGGAGTTCGGCGATGTGCCGGTGGCCACCGAGACGCCGGGTGGCGGACCCGTCCGTCCGGTCGCTCCCGGTACCGCCGTCGCCGGGGTCCGGGGCCTCGCGGGCCGCGAAGTCCCGCCAGGGCGGCGGGGACGGCAGTTGATCGATGCCGTCGTGCGGTTCACCGGCCCCTCGGTAGATGAGCCACTCGCTGGGTTCACTCATAGCGTGTTCCTCGTCGTCACTCGTCCGCCAGGTCCGGTGTGAGGGGCAGCAGCCGTCGAACGCACCTCACGGTATCGATCCGTGAACTCCCCGGTAAGAGGCCGGCCGGCGCTGTTCACGGCGCCTCCAGGAGCTGATCGGAACCGGGGATCATATGGTGCGGATCGTCATAGAACAGCACGACGCCGTAGGACCAGAAGGCATCGGCACGTTCCGCCTTCACATCCCTTCTCAGCTCGTGGATCCGCTGCGGCAGCCGGTCGGCGGTGCGCGTCTGAGCGACGGTGTTGAGGGCGCGCCGATGGAATTCGGAGCAGACCCCGTCCGGTTCCCCGGTCCGTCGCCACAGGGCCACCCCGAAGCCGCCGTCGAGGATCCGCACCAGTCCGGCCGTGGTCTCGGGGTCCGGCCGGCCGCCGTACCGGCAGAGGACCGGCACGGTCTCGTACGCCAGGGTGCGCAGCCTCGCCACCTCCGGTACGCGTACCCCCATTCCGTCCTCGCAGTCGACGACTTCGGCCTGCACCGAGGAGTTCCGGGTGCCGTTCCACCGGGCCCTGCGCAGTCTTTCCACGTCGTCGTCCGGCGGCTGCTCCCGCGCCGAGCGGCGGACGACGACCGGGCGCACGGCTCCGAGCGGCAGCCCGTCCGGGGTCACCTTCCAGTTGTCGACGTCCAGACCGAGCAGCGCGGGTGGGATCGCGACCTGGAGCATGGCGGGGCTGTCGGGTTCGTCGCACCGCCGGAACGCCTCGGCGAGCGGGGCGGCCAGCCGGTCCGGGAGCGCGCCGAGCCCCGTGCCCTGGCTGTCCTCTGCGACGGGCAGGACCTCCCCGGTGCGGCGGGCGACGCCGATCCGCCAGTCGTAACGGTCCCGTTCCCAGCCCCTCGGTTCCAGTTCCAGCAGGACGAAGGCGCGTTCGCCGTACCGGGTCGGCTCGCCCCTCGGCTCGGGGGCATGCTGGTG
This sequence comes from Streptomyces sp. NPDC048411, assembly GCF_040704695.1. NCBI lineage: Bacteria > Bacillati > Actinomycetota > Actinomycetes > Kitasatosporales > Streptomycetaceae > Streptomyces > Streptomyces sp. NPDC048411. Next base: position 5,389 of record NZ_JBEZKL010000005.1, on the reverse strand, counting down.
TTCCTGGTCCCGGCTCTGCCGGACGGCCCGCCAGTGCAGCACGAGTTCCTGCCGGAAGTCGCGGGACAGGTCCTCGTCGGCGATCCGTTTCACCCATTCCCACAGGGACTTCGTGGCGGCCCGGGTGGACGGCACGTCGTACGGGCGGTCGGCGGCGAGGACGCCCATGCAGTAGCGCAGGATCAGTTCGAGTGCGGCGTCGCGGTCGCGGACGCGGGCGTCGTACAGCGCGCCGAGTCCGTCGCGCCAGCCGCGCGGCGCCGGACGGAGATCGCGCGCATGGACGTTCGGCAGGCCGTCGAGCAGCCGCAGCAGATTGCGGGTGCTGACCGGCGGCGGGAACTCGGCGAGCCTGCCCAGGAGGTCGATCCGCCGCTTGGGGCTGAGCACCCGGCCGGGCGGGCCGGGGAGCTCGCTCTGCACATCGGCCCAGGTCCGCTCGGTGGACGCCGGGCTGTTGTGCCGGTCGGCGTGGTAGCGGTCGTGGGCGTGGAAGACGGCCTGGTACGTGTCGTCCGTCTCGGTCTCCACGGGTCCGGCCGGCACGGTGAGGGAGCGGAGCCGCTCGATTCCGATGGCGGTGCCGCCCTGGTGGCCGTCGAGCCGCGATTTGATCACGCCGACGACCTCGCCGCGGGTGACGTCCACGACGGGCCCGCCGGACATCCCGGGCGCCAGCCAGTCCTCGGCAAGCCGGATCTGCTGGTCGGCATCGGCCCAGCCGCCGAAGGTGCCCTTCACCTCGCAGTCGCCGCTGAGCGTCGTCAGCCCGCCGCCCGGAGCGGGCGCCCAGCCCACGACGCGGACCTTGCGGCCGCGGAGCATGGCCTCCGAGCGCTCGGTGACGTACACACAGGGGTGCTCGACGGGCCGCCGCAGCTGAATGAGCGCGAGGTCGGGCGCGGGCCAGCCCTGGGCGCCTGCCGGCCGGGTCTCGGGCAGCGCGGCGAGCACCACGCCGGGGACCTCGGTCAGCCCGGCGTCGTAGGGGTCGGCCCTGAACAGCACGTTCACCTCGCGCCCCTCCCCCTGCATGGCGACATGTGCGCACGTGAGGACCCAGCTCGGGGCGATGAAAAAGCCACTCCCCAGGAAGCCCGGGCCGGGTTCGTCAGTGGCATACCCGTCCCCCCGGCGATGGATGCGTACGGTGGCGTCCCGCACGAGGTCCATGAGCGCAGCCTCCTCCGGCCCCGGGCCCCTTTCTGCGCCCCCGGCGGTCTCCTCCGTCATGACCCGCCGCCGTCGGCCGTCGCGGCACCGTCGGGGTGCGCCGGTGCGCCGGTGGATGCTCCGGCGGACGCATCGTCCGAGGATGCGGGGGCGTGCGACGGCGGGGACGCGGGGTCGGGCCGTGCGGGTGCCGGTCCCGGCGGCACCGGTGGTGCAGGCGGGACGGCGGGTGCGGGCGGGGCGGACGGCATGGGTGGCGCGGCGGCCTGCGCGGGCACCTGCGGCGTGATCGGCGGATCGATGGCCGGGCCGCCACCGCTCCAGGTGAGCGTGACCTTGATGGCGCCCTTGGCCTCCCCGTCCGCGAGGAGTCCGACCACCTTGCCGGCCTTGGCGGTGAGCTCGATGCCGAATTCGACGCTGACCTCGTCCGGCCGCACGGCCCGCAGCGGCTCGGCGAGCGACCGCGCGACGCTGGTCACCACCCCCTGCAGGCTCTCCACCCGGGCCTGCACCTGGTCGGCGAAGTCCGAGAAGCCGGTGTCCGTGTAGGACAGCCCGTTCCCGGCCGGCTGCCGCTCAAGTTCCTCGGCCCCTGAGATGCGCGCCCAGACCGGTGTGCCGTCCGGCATCTCAATGCGTGCAATACGGGCCCCGCTGTCACTCATGACACCCCCGTTCCCCGAACTCCCCGCAGGTTAACGGCAGTACGCGATCGATGCGATGCACATCCGTCAGGACGCCGGGGCCGGGCGCACCGGTTCTCGGACGCTTCCCGGCCGGATTCCGCCGCCCCCGCCGAGGGTCCCGCGCCCGCACTCCCGGCCCCCTGAGGGCTGTCACCAGGCATTACGGCCTCCCTCGCAGTAGGGAGTGGTCAGTGAGCGGCGTCGTGCGGCTTCGATGGCAAGGCGGAGGACGGAGTCGACGCGGAGCGTCGGTGACCGGCGACAACGCCGAAGGGGGCCCCTCCCTGCTCGAGCGAAGCCGAGAGCTTGGGGGAGAAGCCGCAGGGCGTCGGGAGCCCACTCCCTGCCGCGGGGGAGGCCGTTAAACTTGCGCCATGTACTTCACCGACCGTGGCATCGAGGAGCTGGAGAAGCGGCGCGGCGAGGAGGAGGTCACTTTCGAGTGGCTCGCCGAGCAGCTGCGTACGTTCGTCGACCTCAATCCCGATTTCGAGGTGCCCGTCGAGCGCCTCGCCACCTGGCTGGCCCGGCTGGACGACGAGGACGAGGAATAGGGCGACGCCCTAGGGCGCGTCCGCCGGGCCCCGCCGGCCGGGATCAGCCCCCTCGTCCCGGATCAGCGACCGTCGGCCCGGATCCGATCGTACGCAAGACCGAGTGCCCCGTGCACGATCAGCAGCGCTCCCGCGAACGCCCACCCTCCGCTGCGGCGCCCGATCCCCCAGGTGACGAGCGGTACCCCCGCGGCGAGTTGGGCGGTGGCGAGCGCACGCGCCTTGGGTCCGCGCAGCCACGGGCCGAGTCTGCCGCTCTCGACCGCGTCGAGTTCGATCTTCACCGCGTCGCGCCAGCCCGCCCAGGCGATCCGCTCCGTTCCGGGCCTGCTGTCGGCCGAGGCGTGCAGCCGATCGGCGGGTTCGCCGGGATCGAGGCCGGCCGGGAGGGTCAGTCCGATGCGGGTGAGTGCGGCGAGGAGACCGCGCAGCCGGGTGCGGGCGTCCGCATCGGGATCCGGGCGGGTCAGCGTTTCGAGCCGCTGGATGTCCAGGACGGGGTCAAGCCCGAGCCGCGCGGCAAACGTACGCATCGCCTCGCCCTCACCCGCCGGAGTCCCGTCCGCCAGCCAGATGTATCCGACGGGCCGCCGGAAGTCGGACGCGAGCGTATAGCCGGCCCGGTCGCCGTCCCACCACAGCGCGAGAACCGGCCAGGTGGAGCCGACCGCGAGCGCGGTGGCCCAGCCGCCCACCACACTGTCGACCGGCTGATCCCCTTCTCCCCCGTCCCGCCAAGGTCTTCCTTCCGGCACGAGGACGCTCCACCCGTCTCCCGCGGGCGCGAGCAGCATGCGTTCGCGCAGTAGATGGGCCACCGGCCGTACGGAGTCGGGTTCGGCTCGGCAGAGCAGCACCGCACCCACGGGTGATGTCGCGTTCACGCCTCACACCGTAGGGCAATTTGCCCATATTTGGCGCCATTTGATCGACCCAGGCCATCCCACCCTCTCTTGACTTCCCCGAACCGCGATATATCGTGTTCTTCAAGAGACGCGATATGTTGCGTCAACGCGCGCTCCTGGGAGGTCAGATCCATGCCTGTGTCGACGTGGGCCATCGCCGAGCCTCAGAAGCTCACCTTCGACGACCCGGTGACGGCGCTCAGCGTGCGCATCGTCAACGGCACCGTCAACGTCGTCGGCACCGAGGAGCCGACCGCGCGGCTGGAGGTCTCCGCGATCGAGGGCCCGCCGCTCAATGTGACGCAGAAGGACGGCATCCTCACGGTCGCCTACGAGGACCTGCCCTGGCACGGCTTCCTGAAGTGGTTCGACCACAAGGGACGGCACCGCAGCGCGGTGGTCTCGCTCGCCGTGCCGGCCGGGTCGACGGTGGAGCTCGGCACGGTCGGTGCCGGAGCGCTGGTCTCGGGCGTCCGGGGACGTACGGACGTGCGCGGCATCACCGGCGACACCACGCTCGTCGGCCTCGGCGGCACGGTCCGCGCGGACACGGTCTCCGGCAGTGTGGAGGCCCAGTCCGTCACCGGGGAGCTTCGCTTCAAGTCGGTCTCCGGCGATCTGACGGTCGTCGAGGGCGCCGGGACGGTGGTACGGGCCGAATCGGTCAGCGGCAACATGGTGCTGGACCTGGACCCGACCGGGAAGCCCACGGACATCCGGCTGACCACGGTCTCCGGCGAGGTCGCCATCCGGCTGCCGCACCCGGCGGACGCGACGGTCGAGGCGAACACGGCCAGCGGCGCCGTCTCCAACAGCTTCGAGGATCTGCGGGTCGGCGGCCAGTGGGGGGCGAAGCGGATCACCGGGACGCTCGGCTCAGGCACCGGGACGCTGAGGGCCACGACCGTGTCGGGGTCGATAGCCCTGCTGCGCCGCCCACCGGCCGAGGACGATCCGTACGACGCCGAGTCGACCGGAAAGGTGCTCTGACATGCCCTCCGTATTCGCCCATGGGCGGCTCCGCCTCTACCTGCTGAAACTCCTGGACGAGGCACCCCGTCACGGCTACGAGGTGATCCGGATCCTCGAGGAACGTTTCCAGGGCCTGTACGCACCGTCGGCGGGCACCGTCTATCCGCGCCTGGCCAAACTGGAGGCCGAGGGTCTCGTCACGCACGCCACCGAGGGCGGCCGCAAGGTCTACTCGATCACCGACGCGGGCCGGGCCGAACTGGCGGACCGTGGCGGCGAACTGGCCGATCTGGAGCTGGAGATCCGCGAGTCGGTCTCCGAACTGGCCGCCGAGATGCGGGACGACGTGCGGGGCGCGGCGGGGAAGCTGCGCAGCGAGATGCGCGCGGCAGCCGGCGAGACCCGGCACACCTCCGCCACCGGGACCGGCGCGAAGAGCGACCGGGGCTCCCCGTTCGGCGACTTCACGGACTTCGGCGACAGCGAGGCCTGGCGCACCGCCAAGGAGGAGCTGCGCAAGGCCAAGCAGGAGTGGAAGGAGCAGGCCCGCCGGGCGAAGGACGAGTCCCGCCGTGCCCGCGAGGACGCCCAGCAGGCGCGCCGCCAGGCCAAGGAAGCCCAGGAGAAGGCGCGCGAGCAGATGCAGAACGCGGCCCGGCAGGTCCAGGAGCACTTCGCCCGGGGTGACTGGCCCACCGGCGTACGGGAGGGGCTGGCCGAGATCACCGGCCGCCTGGCCGGCTACACCGGGACGACCGGCCGACCCTCGTACACCAAGCCCGAACCGGCGGCCGCCGACCCCGACTGGGGCAAGGAGACGGGCACGACGGGCGACCCGGCGCGCGACCTGGACCGCCTGCTCGACCGCTTCCGGGACGACATCCGCGACGCGGCCCGCGACCGGGGGGTCACGGAGGACCAGCTGGTGGAGGCCCGCCGCCATCTGTCGACGGCGGCGGCCGGCATCGGCGCGCTCCTGCGGAAGGGCGCCGACGCCAAGGAGTGAGCGGGGCCGGGGGCCACCGATACCGACTGATTCAGCGCCGAAAACTCATCGCTGCCCGGTGCAGAACAGGGGACGGGCTGCGGTCCGCCA